>JBEKFD010000001.1:0-93099 GCA_050013495.1 Occallatibacter sp.
AGCCAGTGAATCAATAGCTTGAGCATTGTTGACGTTCTCCTTGTTTGACCTTTCGGTCTGCCTGGCGCAGGGAAGCAGACTCGGACACCGCCCGTAAGCCAGGATGCGGCCTCCGTGCTTTCGGCAGCATGGTCTCAGACGATACTGTATGGAGTGGCTCGGTTCAAGCTGGTCAAAAGGAGACAACGTTTCGTTGTCGCCTCGGTCCAACCTGTGGGATACTGCCCGTCTACGTTGTGCCCGGCCCTCCCTTTCTGAGGTCTTCTTCACGATGCGTGCTCTTGGCATTTTTTGGCTAGCTGGCTTTCTTTCGTCTCTGCTGGGCGCGCTCCCGGCCTACGCGCAACAGAGGACCGATCCAGCCAGCGCACCCCTGCCCGACGTGCGCCAGCTCATGCTCGAAGTCCAGGCGCATCAGAAGCAGCTCGACAAAGTACGCGAGAACTACACCTACACATCTCTGCAAACCGTCCAGGACTTGGACTCAGGCGGCCAGGTGAAAAAGACGGAAACCTACGAAGACGAGGACTTCTTCGTAAACAGCCACGCGATTGAGCGCACTGTAAAGAAAGACGGCAAGCCGCTGGACGCCCACACCGAGCAGAAGGAGACAGAGCGGGTGACCAAGCTGGTGGAAAAGGCTGAAAAGACGCCTCCGGATCAGCCGCTCGAAGGCCAGTCCATCAGCATCAGCCGCGTGCTTGAAATCATGGACGTACACAACCCCAGGCGCGAGACCTACCGTGGCCGGCCCACGATTGTCTTCGATTTTGTAGGCCGCAAAGACGCCAAGACGCACGGCGTGGCCGAGGACGCCTCCAAGAAGCTGCAGGGCACGCTCTGGGTCGATGAGGTTGACCGCGAAGTGGCGCACTTGGAGGTCAGCTTCGACGACAATTTTCATGTGGCGGGAGGACTTGTGGCCAATGTCCAAAAAGGCTCAAACTTCCGTTTCGACCAGGAGCAGGTGAACGGCGAAATTTGGCTTCCCACTGGTGGGGAGGGAGCAATTCAGCTTCGGCTCCTGCTGGTGAAAGGCATTCGCCAGCACATTACCGAGCGCGACTACGACTTCAAACGCTTCCGCGTTGACACCCAGCAGGGCAAGGACGCCAAGGCGATTGCAGAAAAGAAGCCGTAACGCGCTGACTCCTCTCACAAGAAGGGGCCGTCCACCGCGGCGGACGACCCACTGTCTCCCTTCATTTCCCGGTCTATCGCTCAGGGAACCTCTGATTAAGTCCTAGTTTTGAAAGGGCAGGACTTCAGTCGTGCCGAATATACCGCAAAAATGAACGCGGGCTTTAGCCCCTGAGGGAATGTTTCCTTCACGGATATGCTTCTTCTGAGGTTCCTTAGGCGGTTACGCGCTAATTACCCGGTGGTGGAGGAGGCGGAGGGTTGTCGCCGCCTGGGCCTTGGCGCCGTTCCATCCTCGCCTTGCGCTCTTGCTGCCACGCGGCGAACTTGGTCTTCTGGTCGTCATTCAAGAGCGCGGATATCTTCGTGTCCGTGTCGTTGCGGATCGCTTCCATCTGTTCCCGGCTTGGCGGTGCGGCCTGACTGGAGGCGTTGCTGCCGGAAGAAGACCTGCGCAGCTCTTCCATCTTTTGTCTGCGCTCAACCAGCAGGCTCTTCACTTGCGTCTGTTGATCCGGGGTGAGCGACAGGATTCGTGTCAGGTGCTGCAATTGCCGTTCGGGGTTTCCGCGGTGGCCCATTCGGCCCGGAGGCGGTGCATCGGGCTGGGAATTGTTCTGCGCCCAAAGCGCAGAACAGGTGGCGGCCAGGATGCCGGCGATCAGCAGTCCGCGGCGCAAAAACACACAACTACCTTTTGCAATCATCAAGTGCTACTCCCTCTCACGCAGGATGAAGTTGGGCTTCTCCTGGTGAGCAGCATCGCCGGCGAAGGTGCTCATCCAGCTAGACGAGCATTGCAGAGCTTTCGTTGACGTGAGCCGGAGGATTTGTTTTGTCCTTCGAGCCCGTCAGACCGCACTGTACAGCACCCAGCGGCACAAATCGGTTAGTGTGGGAGCATGTTCGCGCGGCGCATTTCCATCCAGCGCATCGACGCCTCCGGCGTTGCGCATCCCTGCCCCATTCGCCAGATCGACAACTTCGCCATGCGCAACTTCACCAACGATCAGGTCTTCGACGACACGCTGCCCGCCGCCGACGGCCTGCTCGAATCCGGCCACCGCGTCCCGCTCGATCGCCTTCAGACAGCCATGGAAGACTGGTTTCGCCGCAAGGGCTACCTCAAACCGGAGGAGCGGCTGGACGTGAGAGAATTCTTCCCTTTGGAGGCCGCCTCGCCTGCGCCTTGACGGCTCATGACCCCGTCTCCTGCCGCACATCCGCGTCCCAGAGTTGATACTCAGCCTCGCGCCGCTTCTTGAGGCCGGCAATTACTTCCCCACCGGCCTGGTCCCAGCGCAGCAATTGCTCCCGGGCTGCCGCATAGTTCCCGCCGTTCAGCGTCTTCAGAACGGTTGAGGAGGCCAGGCGGCCAGCGCCCAGGTTGAAGCAGAAGTCGGTGAGCGCGTCGAACTGGCCCTGCGCTAGCGCTACCTTCACCAGCCGCTCGACGGCCTGCTTAGCCTGCCGGACGTCCTGCGCAAGCATTTCCGCCGCTTGCTCCTCGCTGATCCCATCCGGAAATGACTCATGGACCAGCAGCCGGTGGCCGTAGCCGATCGTCGGAACCCCGGCAACATCCAGATACGTCCGTCCACGAAGCCCCTCCGACCGCTTGATCAAGTCCAACCCTGCCGCGCTCAGTTGCATGGTCTCTCCACAGGCCGCGGAGTCGACACACATTTCCGCAGCCCAAGTCCACGCTAGCAGGATGCTTGAATTAATCTGCAATACGTTGACAATGCCTGACGATAGGGTTCTGGGGGCTGCTACCGCGCTTCCACAGCCGCTGTACCTATCAAATGGGTCGCCTGCCCTCGGCTTCGGCAAAAGCATGGTGCCTGCCGCAACCACATTTGCAGAGAATTACCATCTCGAGGCGCACAATGGTTGCATGTCAAGTATCAGCCGATGCGAAGTGTCAGTCGTCCACCGGCTTCGCCGACCCACGGGAGATGAAACTGTGCCCCATCTATCGAGCGTTTCTTACTCGATGGGTGGGAGGGTAGCCGAAGGATCTGCGGTTGCATTTCGGGATTTATGCAATGAACTTCGCACTCACCACGCTAGCTTGCCTTCGTTCAACAAGACTCCGAAAATGCGGGGTTGGTTAGCGCAAATTCTTCTCTTCTCTTCGCCGCGGATGGCCTGCAAGGCATCCCCGAATGGCTGACAGAGCTAATTGCTTCGTCCGGATTCAGGACGGTAGAGAAAGCCGGAAAGCGCGGAGCTGGCCTATCTGCACCAAGAGCGGTGCAAATAGTAACTAATAGATAAACAAGGACTTATCGGCTGACCGTTGGAATTCTTTAGTTTTTTCGACGAAATACCGCCGTTTTGTTGACTGAAAACGGGGCAAAGGGGGTACCCGCTTAGTAAAATTGGTGGATGGTGATTAAAACGAAATCGCGCAACACGAGCATCAAAACTCCTCTGGGGATTTGCATTCTTGCCGGTGCTGCTACAGGTACGCTGGTCGCCATGATTACGGCGGTAAACACTCCGGCCGTCCATGCGGATGCAGATCTCTCCAAACCGGCCGCCATTGTGGCTCCGGCGCCCCAGGCCGTCAGTCCGGCGCCGGCCTTCCTGGCGGCGAAGGCCCCTGCTCCGGAAACCGAAAGCAAGAAGCATCTGCAAATCATCCGCGGACTTGCGTCGTGGTATGGCGGCGTGTTCAACGGGCGCAAAACGGCCAGCGGGGAGAAGTTCAATATGCACGAACTCACCGCTTGCCAGCCCAGCCTTCCTTTTGGCTCCATGGTGCGGGTCATCAATCGGAGCAACAAGCGGTCGGTGGTGGTGCGCATCAACGATCGCGGCGACCTGACCGACGAAGGGCGGGTCATCGATCTTTCCTGGGCCGCGGCGGAAAAGCTGGCCATGACCAGTACCGGCCTGGCCAAGGTGGATGTGGAAGTCCTATCGTTTGGCCGGCCGAAAGACAGCAGGTAGTTTGAGCTAAGTGCAGCAAAATAAAGCGGCCAGCCTTCGGGCTGGCCGTTGTCGCTTGCGGCTCCTCGGCACCCTTACTCGGTGTCGGGCAGCTTGTAGGGTTTCTGCAGCCACTGCCGGGCTTCGTTCACCGCGCCCTGGGTGTTGTCGTTGGTTTGCACCGCCAGCCGGTACTCATTCACAGCCCGGTCGCGCTGGCCGGTAATGTCGAAGATCTTGCCCAGCGCAATGTGACTCCAGACCTCCGTCCAGCGCGGTTCACCGTCGCCGCGGAGCGCGTCGCGATAGGAGTTGACGCTGGCCTGGAAGTTGCGCTGTGTGAAGAGCAGTTCGCCGATGCGGTAGGAAGCGAGCGAACTCTGCGGGTTGGCTTCGAGAGCCTTCTGATATTCGGCCAGCGCGCCGGTCAGGTCGTTCTGCTGTACCAGTTGCTGCCCTTTCAGAATGGCGATGCGCACCTGCAGGTCGGGCGTGGCCTTGAGCACCCAGTCTCCGGGGTCGATGGCGATCCGCCGTGGCCGGCCAAAGGTGTCCACCACATACTGTGTATCGGTGCCCACCACCTCGATCTTCTTGTTCTCAGTCTTGCCGTCGGTTTCAACGCGCAAGTCCACCGGCATCCGGAACAGGTCAAGATCTTGCTGAATCTCGCCGATGGTGCGGAAGCCCTTGTTGTTGCCCAGGCGATAGACTGCGTACTTGTCAGTGAACGTCGGCGCGCCGGTGCCGTCGATCCACTGCGAAAAGAAAGGCGTAAGCTGCTGCTGACTCTGCGCTTCGGCAACCTTGATGAAATCGGTCGTGCGCATGCTCTGGTCAGTGAACTGGCTGAGCGCACCTTTGAGCGTGGCCAGGAACGCCTTGTCACCGATCTCCCAGCGCAGCATGTGGAACACCATGGCGCCCTTGTCCAGGGTCGAAGACTGGAACTCCGGCGAGAACGGCTGCTCCCGGCTTACGCTTGAAAGCGGGATTGTGTCATAGGCTAGCGCCGAGGCGGCTATGTCCTGCATGGCGGCGTGCAGGGCGTTCTTGCCGGTTTCATCTTCGAGATACATAAGCTCGCCGTAGCGCGCCATGCCATTCGTGATCCAGGCGTCATTGAGGGTCCGCGGGCTTACCTCAGAACCCCACCACTGGTGGGCGATGGTGTTGGCCAGCAGGCGCGCGCCGCTCTTGTCGCTCAAGCGCGAGCCGAGTATGGCCGCCAATTCCGGCGCCCACACGGCGGGCAGGGTATCGTCGGGCAGTTCCACGACGTTCATGTGGGGTGTCTCGGCGGTGCCGAAATTGTCTGTAAAGAAGTCGTATTCCCTGGCCGCTGTCTGCGCCAACTGGTTGGCGCTCGCCTGGTGGGCAACCGTGAGATACACCTTCACGTTGCCGGCTCCGGCCGAAACGGGAGCCACAAATCGCCCGGCAATCACCGTGCCTGGGAAACCCGGCTTGTCCCATTTGAAGTGGAACTCGTCGCCGGGCTTGCCATTGGCCAGGGTCACCGGCTTGGCAGCACCCTCCGCGCCGCTGGCAAGCACCTTCATCCCCTGCGGCACGCGGAAGTGAATCTCCGCGGTAAAGCGGTCGGTAAGGTAGCCGGTCATGGGAAACCAGCGCGCCGGGTAAAGCAAGTAGGTGATGGGCTCCTGGATGGCAGCCAGCTTCAAGCCTTCCACCGGGCCGTCTTCATTGCCGGTGATGGTGCCGTCGTACTCAAAGGTCCATCGGTTCGTCTGGCCCTTCAAGAAGCGCGCAGCCGGGGTCACGCGAACGGTTCCATCCGCCGAACGCTCACCGTTGAGCAGCTTGCCCGACTCATCGGTGATTTTGGTCACCTTGAGCGCCGGATGAAAGCCGAAGCTCACCAGTTCCAGAGTTTCAGGCGCAGTAAAGCTGACCTGGGTTTTGGCCGTCAAATGGTGCGTGCCCGTATCGATCTCCGCGTCGATCACGTAGCCGGTAACGTCCAGCGCCGGGCGCTCTATCCGCTGCGCCGCCAGCGGAGCCGCCAGCATCAGGCCTGTTGCCAAGCAACCGAGAGAGCCGGTCCGCACGGGCCAAAGAATCGATCCAAGCTGCATTTTCCGCATTTCTTTCCGCATCCAAGTCACTCTCTTAACCACCAACGATCTCGCATTCCAATCGGCATTGGGTGCTCCAGGTCTCGATTTTGAGACCTGGGAAACCTCAAACCCCGCCCCACCTTACACTCGGGATTGCACAACGGAGGAATCCAATGCCGGGGATGGGACTCCTAACAGTTCCAGGGTAATTGCCGCCACCCGTTCTATGGCGCCCGCGTTGCCTCCAGGTCGATCCGCCTGCCGGGAACGCAGCAGGCCGCCGATTTGCCTGAGCTCCTTCATCATGGACTCGCGAGGCACGCCGTCCGGTAGCAGGGGCTCAAGCTGTTGGACGATTTTTGCGGCCGTGAAGTCATTCTGAATCAACTCCGGTACCACGCGCTTGCCGGCGATCAGGTTGGCCATGGCCACGTGTGGTACCGTCACCACCCGCTTGGCAATGGCGTACGTGATCGGTGAAACCCGGTAGACAACCACGAATGGATTCCCGATCAGCGCCGCTTCCACCGTGGCGGTACCGCTGGCGACTACCGAGGCCCGCGCGTGAAAGAGCGCCGCGCGCGCACCACCAGCAGTGGGGCCAGCCGTGCCTTCGGCGCCAATGTCATTGACCAGACTGACGGTGAGGTTCTCGCGGAGCTGGTTCACCATTTCCTTGACAGTGAGGCGCTGCGCGGCCGTAAGGGTTGGGGCCAGCGGCAAAACGAACTGCGGCTCTGGGTTGCCTTGCTCGAGATGGTAATCATGGAAGAGCAGGATTGCAGCGCGGATCATCTCTGGGAGATTGTCGCCGATCTCTTTAGCCCGGGAGCCGGGGAGCAAGGCTATCCAGGGCTTGGCGGGGTCGAGGCCGCTCGCGGCGGCGAACTGCTCGCGAGTGATGGCCGGAAGCGGCAGCTCCGCCAACGGGTGGCCGACGAACTCCGCCTGCACGCCACGCTCGCGGTAGAACGGCTCCTCGAAAGGAAAGATCACCAGCATTCGGGTCACGTACTTCCGCACCAGCTTGATGCGATGCTTCTTCCACGCCCATAGCTGCGGGCTTACGAAGAAAATCACGGGCACGCCCAGCCGGTGCAGTTCTTCGGCAAGCTTGAAGTGGATATCGGGAAAGTCGATGAGGACGGCGACATCGGGCCGTCGGGTGCGGATGGCCTGCTTGAGCCTGCGAAACTCGGCATAGATGCGCGGCAGGTGGCGGACGACTTCCGTAATGCCCATCACGGCCATGTCTTCCGAGCGCACCACACGGTTCAGGCCTGCGGAAACCATGCGCTCACCGCCCATGCCGAAGAAGCTGCCCGTCTGGCCGATTGCGGCCAAATTCTTTTTCAGCTTTTCAATCAGCAGGGCGCCGTAGTGCTCGCCGCTGGCCTCGCCTGCCGAGATGAAGAGGGTGGGGCCCATGGGCTCGCGCCGCCTTTCCGCGCGCAAGTCCAATGATAACGGCTTAGACGGGATGAAGGCGGAGCGAGACAGTCAATGCGGGATGCGGAGAAATCATCCTCTTGAAGCCGGCCGCGCGTCAAATCAAAGGAAGCATCGACTTTCAATCCATTTCATGGGTAGATGCGGCTTTCAGTGTTTCCTTCTTTGTCGACGTAATTCCGTGCAACGCAGCGATCCTGCGCAGTTCGTGGAGACCGAGCTTGAGCCACTCTTTTTCATGGCGTGAACTGAGCAGGAACGCCAGTATCGCGTCCTCTCTTGCCCGCTCAGCGCGTTCGAGACCGGATGCATCGCCAGTCAAAGAGCCATCATTGCTCTCCGCTTCTTCCGGCGCAACGAGGCGGACCCGATTGTGGCCACCCCACTCTCTTCCGTCATTGCGGAAGCACAGGCCCCCGGCGTCGAACGATCTGGTGCGAACCGCCGATACCGTGGAGTATCGATCGATGCTCGCGGCGAAGGAACCGGCTGAGCGGGGCCTGGAGATGATCACGCGATCTCCCACCTTGACGTTGAGTTCCTGGGCATCCACACAATCTCCTTCAACGGTCAACTTGTCTTGCCTGGATTGCGAGCACACTCAGAAGGGCGCGGACCAGGGTTTGCCAAGCTCCTCGGCAACTGCCCGGCGCTTGAAGCCGGTGACTGCACGCGGCGCTACCACATTAAGGTGAATCGTATTCATCTCTTCTCAGCTCGTTTATCGCTCATAACTTCCACAAGGTTGCAATGCTAGGAAGTTGCGCGGGGGGTCGCAAAGTCTTTTCCCTTTCCTCTAGTAACTCGGCCATGCCCGCGAGCAGCGCGCTGGAGTCATTGTTGATTGTTCTATCTGCATACAAGTCCCCGTCACCAATGAGGTTAGCGATGGAAACTACGGGTGTTTGTGAGCCGGATGCGCGAATCAGGAAACTCAACCGTTCCTTGCTCTCGACGGAGATGGAACGGCCCAGCAGGACCAAGTCGAAATCTCCGGCCTGGAAATGATCGATCGCTTCCCGTACGGAGGCGGCTGGAATAACGATGAACCCGGAAGATCGCCATGCGGCATCGTTGGCTGCAAGCAGCCATGAGTCAACGCCCACCGCTAGAATGACAGTTATTGACATTGGTGTTCTCCCCATTTGGCGCAATCCCATCTGCCGCATGTCGGTACAGAGCTATAGATGCCGAGCCTGCTCCAGCAGAGGTTCGGTTTCATTGGCGAGCATCACACGAATCACTTGTGATGCGCATCACGGCAACCCTCGGTGACATGATTAACAGTACCCCTGTCTGTTGGATGACTCATCAAGATTCCGACGATTCAAAAGCTAGCATTCCGATTCAGGAAGTTCCAATCCAAACTGGGAACTCCCACGCTCCGCCTTACTCGGTGTTCCTCAGTCGAAGATTTGTAGGCTCACGCCGTGAGGTGACAATGCGGTAGCGCAATCCTCCTCCTGGACAGACCCTAAAGCATGAGGCGAGAGAGTTAGATTCAAGTTAGCCGCGCCATTCAAAATGCGTCTGTCACTTGTCGAACATAGGGGAAAGAATCCAAGAGACGCTCCGGATTTTGGTTGTGTATCGTACATAGGGTTAGAATCGAAAACGATGCTATCCTCCTGGCAAATAAATCGACCTTCAAAAAGTTACGGTCAAGCTTTATGGCACGCCCCATAATGACGTATGTTTGGAACGCATCCTTTTCCGCAGCTAAGACGGCCTCTAACTTGAATGCGCCTGTCCCTCCGCTGCGGGTTGCCGTTCCCGAAAATTGACCTCTTCCCAGCGAAGGAGCTCGAATGCCTTCTGCGTCTTTCCACAATCCCTACAAGAACAAGCTGTTGGCGTCGCTGCCTCCTGAAACAATCCAGAAACTCTCTCCGCACCTTCTTCCAGTCGATTTGCCTCGCTACCTGCCTCTCTATGAGCCGATGCAACCCATCGAATTCGTTTACTTCCTTGAACGTGGCGTTTGCTCCATTATGGCCACCATGCAAGATGGTACGACCGTGGAAGCGGGTCTAATTGGGCGGGAGGGATTTGTGGGTATGCCCGCGGTTCTCGGTACCATTAGCTCACCCTTTCGAACTTTCATGCATATCGCCGGAGACGGTTTTCGCGTAAAAGCCAGAACTCTGAAGGAGCAATTCGATGCCTCCGCCGCGCTGCGCTCGTGCCTGCTGCGAGGCGTACACGGGGCCCTGGTCCAGGCAGCCCAGACCGCTGCCTGCAATCGCGTGCACGATCTTCATGAGCGGCTGGCGCGATGGCTGCTGATGTGCCGCGACAGGGTGCAGACCGATCATATCCCCATCACCCAGGAGCTTCTCGCCATCATGCTGGGCACCCGCCGCAGCTCGGTTACCGTGGCCGCGGGCATTCTACAGAAGGCGGGACTCATCACGCATACCCGCGGGCGCGTGACCATCCTCAACCACTCCGGCCTGGCCAATGCCGCGTGTGAGTGCTACCGGGTCGTTCACGGTGAAGCTGTGCGCCTCGGCCTGCTCGACTGAAGGTCCACCGACGTCCGTCACGTTCGGGTTCGCATGTGCCTGATGTTCCGCGGCCAATTCACCAACCGCTGCGGCCAGTACATCCATTGGTCTGCTAAGCTGGTAACGATTTCCCGGAAGACGATTCGTGGTGGTTTGGCATTGCATGTTTTGAGATTGGCAGCTTGTTGCGCGCGGGCCGCTGGTTCGCTGGTTGCAACGGCACAGATGAAAACGACCCTGGCGGCAGGGCCTGCTGTGGGGAGCATCGCCACCCCGTCTGCGGCGCTCGACTCGCAGTTGAGCCTGATTGAGATGGAGATGATGGGCGCGGTGAAAGCCATGCCGGCCGCGAGGTTCAGCTTTTCTCCGCACGCGGCGATCTTTGTGCCCGCACGCAAGACCGAGTTCGCTAAGGTCCGCACGTTTGCGCAACAGGCGACACACGTGGCGGAAGCAAATTACTACTTCGCCGGCCTCTACAGCGGAATGAAGCCGGATGTGGATGTGAAGGCAATCGAAAAGCTGACCACGAAAGACGATGTGGTGGCCGCGCTGGCGGGCTCGTTCGCTTTCAGCCACAAGGCCATTGCGACGCTGACTCCGGAGAATGCGTTTGAAGTGATCAAGTCGCCGGAGCCGGGCTTCGCAACGCGGGCGACGCTGGCTGCGTTCGAAGTGGCGCATGCTTTCGATCACTACGGGCAGATGGTTGAGTATCTGCGCATGAATGCGATTGTGCCGCCGGCCAGCGCCAAGTAAGTCAGGCAACCGCTTCGAAGGGGCGCGGCCTCGGCCGCGCCGCCGCACGGGATCGGTTCAGAATTTCAGTTTTAAAAGGATCGAAAACCGGTTTATATTATTTGCCAGAGGTCACTGCCATGCGGCGCTTCTCACTTTCCCTCCGCGGACGCAAGCTTGCTTACACCTTCCTCCTCACCGCGATTCTGCTCTTTGCCGGCGGACTCGTGGCTGTCAATGCCACGGCGCAACAGCTTGCAGACCCGCCTGCGCCGGAACCGCTCCCGCCTCCCGCCGTCTTTCAGAATCGAATCCCCGCGGATCAGCTTGCGTTCCTCAACGACTACGCGGGCAAGACGGCCACGGAAATCCAGAAGGACAAGCGCTTCCGCAACGTGATGAAGCAGGTGATTCCGCGCACGGAGTACCACTACGGCCACGACATGCCGCTTTCCGAGACCGTGGAGACGCTGCTCAACGGCGCGCCGCTGCCCATCGATATCCGCGAAGGCCGCTATGTCATGGTGGCCAGCCATGGCGGCCCGTACCTGAGCGGCAAGGGATTCGTGTGGTTCGACATGAAAGAAGGCATTGCGCTCGGCGGCGTCTATTTTCATCCCGTCAACGGCGAACCGACCCCCACGCTGGCCATCTATTCGCGGCAGTTGAAGGATACCGATCTTTCCATGGGCCAGCTGCCGATTGCCTTTCTTGAGGACCTGGCGCAGTGGATGCTGGTGGCGAATCCAAGGTGGGTTTCGACGCGGTACTTCATTCCCGAGAACGGCAGGAAGTATGTTCTGGTGCATGACGAGGACTACTGCGCGGGCGCGTTGGGCACGCCGCCGGTGTCGCCGGAAAGGTGCGAGGAACTGAATGCCGAGGCTGCCGACGCGGACGTGGATGCTGCCTACTTCATGGCGGAGACCCACAACGCCGCCAACGCAACGGCGTGGATGCTGGGCGAGGACCAATTGGCCTGGATCGGCATTCGCGATCAGAGCTGCGGGGTTGGCCCGGTGGGGCTGCCCTGCCGTATCCGACTGACGCGCCAGCGCACCCGGGTGCTGATCGGGCCGCGGCGGAATTAGGCTTTGCGCCTTACGCGCACCGCGGCGGCCAACTCCGTTAGCAGCGTGTGCGTCTCCGCCCAGTCGATGCAGGCGTCGGTGATGCTTTGGCCATAGACCAGCGAGACCAGCGGCTGGCCGGGCTGAAGCGCCTGCGCGCCGGCCACCAGGTTGCTCTCCAGCATCACACCCATAATGCGGCGGTCGCCGCTTGCGATCTGCGCGGCAACATCGCGGCAGACAATCGCCTGGCGTCGATAGTCCTTGCTGCTGTTGGCGTGGCTGCAGTCGATCATGATGCGGGGCGGAATTCCGGCCTTTTCCATTTTCGCCGCAGTGTCGGCGACGCTCTCCGCGGTGTAGTTCACGGTCTTGCGGCCGCCGCGCAGAATGATGTGGCACTCGGGGTTTCCAGTGGTCACAAAGATTGCCGATTGCCCGTGCTTGCTGTTGCCGAGAAAGGTGTGCGAGTGCGCGGCGGACTGGATGGCGTCGATGGCCACTTGCACGTCGCCCGAGGTCGCGTTTTTGAAGCCCACCGGGGACGACACGCCGGAGACCAACTGGCGATGGACCTGGCTCTCGGTGGTGCGCGCGCCGATGGCTCCCCAACTCACCAGGCCGGCGATGTACTGCGGCGAAATCATGTCCAGGAATTCCGTTCCCGTGGGGACGCCCATCTCGGCCAGGTCGAGCAGCAGATGCCGAGCCAGGCGCAGGCCGTCGTTGATCTTGTAGGACTGATCGAGATGGGGATCGTTGATGAGGCCCTTCCAGCCGATAGTGGTGCGGGGTTTCTCGAAATAGACGCGCATCACGATGCGCAGGTCGGCGGAGAATTCCCTGATGGCAGTTTTGAGCAGCGCCCCGTATTCGCGTGCGGCCTTGGTGTCGTGGATTGAGCAGGGGCCGCAGAGCACCAGCAGCCGCGCGTCGCGGCCGCTGAGGATGGCGGAGATATCGGTGCGTGCGTTGAAGATGGTGGCCGTGGCGTTTTCAGTGATGGGAAGGTCTTCTTCAAGAAAGACAGGAGGAAGGACAACTTTAGTCCATTGGATGCGGAGGTCTTCGATCTTCGGGGGCATTTTTCCTTTTCGACTCGCTTCCTTGGTCGGGTTTCATCGCACGTATGAGGGCGTTCAACATCCCGGAACGAGGAACACTCCGGCTGATGAGATCGACACGCGCTCATCAGATTTTATAGGGAATTGAGAGGATGGCCCGGAGAAGGATTCAAGGCGCATAGCGCTTTTCGCCGGCCTCTATCGCTACCGGCAGCCTATTCTTTTCCGGCGGCTGTGGGCAGGTTGCATAGGGCGTGTAAGCGCAGGCCGGGTTTTCCATGCGGTTGAAGTCGAGAATCAGCTTGCCCGGCTTGCCCAGGCCGTGATCGGGAAATGGAGCATGCAGGTAACGCCCGCCGGCATACGTTGCCAACTTGCCGGTTTCATCGCTGAGGATGAAGAGCAGCGTCTGGTCACCGGGACTTTCCAGCACCGGCTCCAGGGTCAGCTTGCGACCTGCAAGCGTGAACTCGGCCACACCCGGGGCGGGCAGGTCGAGCGTAGTGCCAATGCCGGTGGGGATCAGCTCGATGTGCGGCGGCGTGAAAGGAATCCATCGCGCCTCCACGCTGAACTGGGGGTCGGGGGCGTACCAGTTGAGTCCGCGAAATCCCTTGCGCGTGGCGGAAACGGCGTCCTTGATGCGCACGGCGTAGCGGCCGCCGCGGTCGAGCACGACCATGGAAAGTCCGTGCCAGCTGATAACTGAGGGCTTGGCGCCCACCGCCAGAGGGCCCTCGCGCGCCGGTTGGCCATCGATCATGAGATCGGCTGGAAAGCCGCCTTGCGGAGAAAGCAACTGAACCGTCTTGCCGCTCACCGTAAACAGCCCAATGCGATCGGGAGCCTGGGCGTGCACCGGGACCTGGTTGCCGGGGGCCGCGCCCATTGAGTTGGCACCCGGCTTGAGCCACTCCAGCCCTGCAAGCGTCAGCCAGCCATCGGGTGCGTCGACCTCCTGCGCCCGCCGCGCGCGCCACGTATCCAGGTCCTGGAGCCACTCGGATTCAGCGGAGGTCACCGAAGTCTGTGCCGCGACTGGCCCGCCTGCAAGCAAACCCAAGGCGGCAAATGAAATTGCCTGGGCAAGAAACAACAACCTTGTCCAGCGCTGTCCCCGCGTCCATCCCCGTGTCATTGCGGATTACTCCTCTTCGTCCGAGCGCGCAGGTGTTCTCCCTAACCGAAGCGCGAAGTTGCGGTCCAAGCAGTGGGCAGTTTAGCCTGCTCCCATTATGAACCTGCCGGCTTGGTTGGATAGACTTCCGGAGTAGACACCCTTGCTGGTTCCACTATGATCAATCGCTGGTTCAGATCGCGCTTCCTCTTCCTCGCAATGCTTCTATGTTTTCCGGCTTGGGCAGGCTCGCAGCAATCGTCTGCCCCTTCATCTAAGCCCAGCGACCCGGTTCTCGTCCTTCGCCCGCCGGCAAGCCCGGCGGCCAGGCCGGGCGCAGTCACGGCGGAAGGTCGCATCCATCTCGATGTACTGGTAAACGACGCAGCGGGCAACCCGGTCATCGGTCTGGAACCGCAGAACTTCACACTGCTCGACAACAACCAGCCGCGCAGAATCCTCTCGTTTCGCTCCTACGACGGAATCAACGTAAAGCCGAATTCGCCTGTCGAGGTCATTCTCGTATTCGACACTCTCAATCTGCCCTTTCAGGAGGTTTCCTTTACCCGCCAGGAGATCATAAGATTCCTCCGCCAGAACGGCGGCCACCTGGCACAGCCGGTTTCTCTCATGCTGCTCACGGACCACGGCCTGCGCGTACAACCCCGGCCATCGGTCGACGGCAATGCTCTGGTCTCCGTGGTCGATTCAGTCAAAGGAATGGTGAGCACGATCAATCCGGCGATGGGATCGGATGGATCTCTTCAGCGCTTCCAGTTGTCGCTGCGGCAGATGTCGACGATTGCGGAAAATGAAACCAGTAAACCGGGCAGAAAGCTGCTCATTTGGGTCGGGCCTGGGTGGCCGATGCTGGAAAGCAGGGCTTTCACGTTTTCCGACAAAGATCAGCGACGCTACTTCGATGCCATTGTCGAACTCTCTACCAAGATGCGCGAGGCGCGGATGGCGCTTTACAGCGTTGCTTTGACTGACTCGTCAATTGGAGCCGGAACACATAATACTCTCTACCAGGATTTTCTAAAGGGTGTTCCCTCGGCGCTCAAGGCCGACACCGGCAACCTGGCTCTGAAGGTGCTCGCTCTTGAAACCGGCGGACGCATCCTGGGCCCGGACAACGACCTGGCCGGGCAGATCGCCACGTGCATCGCCGAGGCAAATGCCTTCTACACCATCTCCTTCAACCCGCCCGCCGCGGAACACGCTGACGAGTATCATGACTTGAAAGTGAAACTCAGCCAACCGGGGCTCATCGCACGCACCAGCACTGGCTATTACAACCAGCCACAGCAAGCTGCACGACCCTGACGGAATCCCAAAACCACTGAGGTGCATTGCATGAACAAGGGACTCCACGCATGGTATGCAGTTTTCCTCTTCGTGCCGGTGACTGCATTCACGCAACAGCCGCCAACGCCTGAATCACTCGCGCCGTCGACGCCGGCACTCGCTGCTCGCCCAGCCAACCCGGCCGCGCCAGCGGCCGTCGAGGGCCGTATCCACCTTGACGTGGTGGTTACGGACAGGCCGGGAAAGCCAATTTCAGGCCTCGCACTTGAGGACTTCACGCTCGAGGATAATAATCTGCCCGTGAAGATTCTTTCCTTTCATGCGATCGAGCCGGCGTCGCAACTGGCCAGCCATCCCGTCGAGGTGATTCTGCTCATCGATGCAGTCAACGAGGGCTTTCAGACCGCGGCGCGTGCGCGTGTGGACATCTTAAAATTCCTGCGCGAGAATGGCGGGCATCTTGGGCAGCCAGTCTCCGTCTTTGTGTTGAACAGCGACGGTGTGAAGGTTCTTGTGCAGCCCTCCATGGACGGCAATGCGCTGGCCGCGCAACTGGATCAGTCCGATTCGGAATTGCGCGTGATTGGCAGGTCAGGAGGGATGAACGGCGCCTTCGAACGCTACCAGTTGTCAATCAGGGCTATGACCATGATTGCCAGTAACGAAGTCAAACGGCCGGGCAGAAAGCTGCTCATCTGGGCCGGGTCAGGCTGGCCCTTGCTGGAACGGCCCGGTGCTGAAATCTCTTCGCAGGGGCAGCAGGAGATCTTCCATGAAATTGTCCATCTCTCCACCACGATGCGCGAGGCGCACATGACGGTGTCCAGCGTCAGCCTGGGCGATCCGCATCTCGGCACCTACCTCTACGAGGGTTATCTGAAGGGGGTAAAGACTGCCGAGAGAGTCAATCCCGCCAATCTGTCTTTGAAGGTGCTGGCGATTCAGAGCGGCGGCCGGGCGCTGCCCCCGGACTACGATCTCGCCGGCCAGATTGAGATATGTGTTCAGGACGCCGGGCCTTTCTACACCATCTCATTCGATCCCCCGCGCGCAGACAAGCCCAACGAGTATCACGACCTGAGGGTGGAGATAGACAAGCCGGGGCTTACTGCACGCACAGACACCGGCTTCTACAATCAGCCATAGCCTGGGAGTTCCCGTCTCATGGAACCGCTGGCGGCTAAGCACGAAGGAAGGCGGCCCGAGGTGCATGGGGTGAAACTGTCGCTGCGCGTCTGTCTGGGACTCTTCCTCTGTCTGCAGGCCTT
Organism: Occallatibacter sp.; assembly: GCA_050013495.1. GTDB lineage: Bacteria > Acidobacteriota > Terriglobia > Terriglobales > Acidobacteriaceae > Telmatobacter. The sequence continues at coordinate 16,680 of JBEKFD010000001.1, forward strand.
GGGGTATGCGCAGCGGGGCGCAGGCAACGCAGACCTGGGTAGGACAGGAAGCGCGAGCAGCCCGCATGCCTTCGTAGGGAAACCGGTGAGTATTGCGGAACTTCAGCAATTACTGAAGCTGGATGAAAAGAAGCGGGATTCCGCGGCGGCGAGAGAGCTCTTGGGGCTGCGGCTGACGGAACGGCTCAGCAGCCCCAGGCTTGGATCGCTGAAGGCCGCTCTGCCGGGCCCCAGGGCCATAGAGGCCCTTGTAGCTCTGGCCGATGCGTCGGCCTTCCTCAGGCCGCCTGAAGCGGAGATTCCAGCCGGACCTGCGCCGAATCTAGCTGAAGAACGGCGAATCGTTGCGCTCATGGTCGATTATCTTGGCAGGACGGTTCCGAAGCTGCCGAACTTCTACGCCACGCGCACCACGGCGCATTACGACGACACCGAGGAAGATGAGAATCGGCCGGGAGTTTCGCTCTACAGCGGAGAGCCACTTCATTGGGCAGGCGTCTCCAGCGCAACGGTGATTTACAGCAACGGCAAGGAGGTCGTGGACCCCGGGCCGTTGAAACGCAAACAGCCCAATCTTGAGGAGATGGGCCTGGTTACTACGGGCACATTCGGGCCCATCCTTGCTACTGTCGTTGGAGATGCCTCGCGCAGTCAAATGGCTTTCAGTCATTGGGAGCAGGGCAATGACGGCCCGGTGGCCGTATTCCGCGTCGCGGTGCTAAAGGGCAAGTCGCATTACTTGGTGGCCTATCGCAGTCCTTCACAAACCCAGGCTACGGAACAGCCAGTGGCGTACCACGGTGAGGTCTCCATCGATCCCGCCACCGGGACCATCCTTCGCGTGACGGTACAAGCGGATTTCGAGCCCGATGTGGAGATTGTGCGCGCCGACATCATGGTGGAGTACGGTTCGGTGGACATTGGGGCAAAGAGCTACATTTGCCCGGTAAAGAGCGTCTCACTTTCGCAGGGGCGCTGCAGAGTGGTAGTTAAGAATGCCATTGGATTCACCAGCCGTCTCGGCCCCGAGATTACGCGGCTGAACGACGTAACCTTCGGGAACTACCACGTATTTCGCGCCGAGGTGCGGGTGCTGACCGGGGACGATCCGGCGTCGGACGATAAGCCGTGAGGACTGCCGTCTGATTCCGCGGTAAGAGGTTCATGAGTTCAAGATCGAGTGTAGGGCAAGGTACTTGCGGGGGGCGTCGTCATCGAGCTTGTCTTGACAGGAGGATGCGCCCTCACTACCATTAACAAAGGTAAATCCGCCCTTTTTCGTCGAAATAAGTCTATGGAACGTAAGCGGTTAGTTGGATTTGCCAGGCGTACGGCGCGGGGCGAACCCAGATCCCGTTAGCGCCGGGCCGGCCGCGACGGAGAGCAGAAGCATGGCGGATATCCGCGTCAGCCCGCGGGAGCGGCTGGTGCTTACGGCCATCATCGAGCTGTATATCGAAACCGGCGAACCGGTGGCTTCGCAGGCGGTTGCCAACACGTTCGCCGACCGCGAAGGGCTGAGCTCAGCCACTGTCCGCAACGTGATGGCAACGCTGGGCGAAGCTGGACTGCTGGAACAGGCGCACACCTCGGCCGGCCGGGTTCCCACGGCCGCGGCCTTCCGCTATTATGTTGAGCAGATTACGCAATCGGGCCGCGTTGCGGCCGGAACGCAGCCGGCTAGTGCCACAGCGCAAGGGCCTTCGCCATTGAACTCGGCGCTCCTGAGTGAGGCGCGCCGCGAGCAGATTGAAGACAGCTTCGCGGGCGTAAATAGCTCCAATGAATACCTGGAGCGCACCTCGCACGTGCTGGCGCTTATTTCCAGCGGATTGGGAGTGGCCCTGGCCAGCGCCACTGCAGGGCAGGTGCTTGAGCACATTCATTTTTCACGCCTCTCCGTAGGGCGCGTGCTGGCGGTGCTGGTGACACAGACCGGCGCGGTATTGGACCGCGTGTTGACCCTGGACCGCGAACTGACGCACCTGGAGCTCGAAACTGCCGCGCGTTACCTCAACGAGAACTTCCGCGGCTGGCCCATCGAGCGCATCCGCGCTGAGGTTTCCCGCCGCGTGGAGCTGGAGCGCGAAGCTTACCGCCAGATGCTGGCCTCGGTGGAGGAACTTTGCCGCAAAGGCGCCCTTGCCGGCGGCGAGTCAGGACCGGCAATCTTTGTGGACGGAATGGCCAATCTGATTACCGCCGACTTGGATCGCGAGCGCCTGCGCCAGATGCTGCTTGCTCTTGAAGCGAAGCAGCGCCTGGTGGAGCTGCTCACCGCCTACGTTGACGGCCGGCAGCAGGAGGTGCGCGTGGTAGTCGGGCTCGACGAAGCTTCTCCCGCAATGCAGGACCTGGTGCTCATCGGCGCCCCAGCCCGGCTGGGCGCCGGGAATCTGGGAACTGTCGCCGTGATCGCACCCACGCGCATCCAATATCAGGAGATGATTCAGGCGGTGCGTTACATTGCCCGGCTTTCCGAGCGCCTGCTCCAGATTACGGTCGATTAGGGTCTGTCGAAAGACTCCTGGGCCATTTCCGCCGATCCTTGCCCTTTTAACGAACCCGAAAGCCGCAAAAGGTAGAATAAGAAGGCGACCGCTGCCGCCGGTTTGAATCAACCCTAGGGCAAGACACGCGGCCGCCCAAAAATTGCAATGGAATCAGGCACAGTTGATTTTTCGGAGAAATCGCAGAATTATGTCAAAACATGAATCGGAATTGACCGTTGTGGAACCTCATGAAGCCGAGACTGCGGAAGACGCTGCCGCGATTGGCCCTTCCAAGGAGCAGGGGTCTGAATCGGAAGCCCCGGCGGGACGCGCCGAACCATCCAGCCGCACGGAAATTGACCAGTTGAAGGCTGAGCGCGATCAGTTGCTCGACCGGTTGGCCCGTTTGCAGGCTGAGTTTGAGAATGCACGCAAGCGCGCAGAACGGGAGCGGATCGAATTCCGCGACTACGCCACCGGCAGCGTGGTGGAGCAGTTTCTGCCCGTGGTTGACAACTTCGAACTGGCCCTCAAGTCCACAGGCACGGCCGAGCAGTTGCGTCACGGCGTCGAGCTGATTGTGAAGCAGATGGAAGAAATCCTGCGCCAGTTGCAGGTCAATCCCATACCCACTGTCGGCGAGCAGTTCGATCCCCGCATTCACGAAGCGCTGGGCTCGGTGGAGCGCGACGACCTGCCCGATCAGCATGTGGCGGAGGAGGTCCGTCGCGGCTACAAGCTGCGCGAGCGGATGCTGCGTCCCGCCCTGGTGCGCGTGGCCCACAACCCGAAACAGATCGCCGAGTGAATCTTCAAATCCCCTGCTAGAGTCTAAATAAGCACAAATGAGTTCTAATACAAACGTGAGCAAAGCAGACTACTACGAGGTCCTCGGTGTATCCCGGGATGTGAGCGACCAGGAGTTGAAGAGCGCCTATCGCAAGCAGGCGCTCAAGTACCATCCTGACCGCAACCCCGGCGACCACGCCGCGGAAGAGAAGTTCAAGCAGGCCAGCGAGGCCTACCAGGTGCTCTGCGACGCCGACAAACGCGCCGCCTACGACCGCTACGGCCATGCGGGGTTGGGCGGCCAGGGCGGTTTCAACGGCGGCCCGTTCGCCGGCGGCGTGGATATTGGCGACATCTTCGGCGATTTGTTTGGCGAGATGTTCAATGTTGGTGGCGGCCAGCAGCGCGGCTCCCGCCAGCAGCGCGGCGACGACCTGCGCTTCGATTTGACCATCGATTTTGAAGACGCCTGCTTCGGCACCGAGCACGAGGTGAAGATTCGCAGACTGGAAACCTGCACCACCTGCCAGGGCCGCGGCACAGCATCGAGCCGCGGGCCCAGTGTCTGCGCCCAGTGCCAGGGCCGCGGCCAGCTTCGCTACCAACAGGGATTTTTCTCCGTGGCCCGCACCTGCTCGGCCTGCGGAGGCACCGGCCAGGTGATCGGCGACCCATGCACCACTTGCCGCGGCCAGACGCGCATCAGCAGCGAGTTCAAACTCAACGTCAAAGTGCCGCCGGGAGTAGAGGAAGGCACGCGCATCCGTTACACGGGCGAGGGCGACGCGGGCCGGTCCGGCGGTCCCAGGGGCGACCTGTACGTGGTGCTTGCGGTTCGGCCGCACGACTTCTTTGAGCGCCACGGCAACGACCTCCACTGCGTCATCCCCATAAGCTTCCCTCAGGCCGCGCTGGGCGACGAGTTCGAGATCGAGGGCATTGACGGCCCCGTCAACCTGAAGATTCCCGAAGGCACGCAGAGTGGCCGCGAGATTCGCGTGCGCGGACGCGGCGTCCCACACTTGAACGACAAGGGGAACGGCGACCTGATCGTAAAGGTCCTTGTGCAGGTACCGCGGAAGCTCAGCCGCCAGCAGCGCGAACTGGTCAACAAGCTTGCAGAGTCTCTGACCGTGGACAACAAGCCAACATCTCCGGGGCTGCTGGACAAGATGAAGGATCTGTTCAACTAGGGCATGAATTCTCTGGACGGGGGATGTTCAATTCCTCCAAGGATCAATGACTGCCCTCTTCGCGAGTTGCCGGCGATGGTCGAAAGCAACAAGGGCCGAATCGATAGGGCATGGGATGAGTAATTCAACGAGCGCAACGCGGCTACTCGGTGATAGCGCTGTCGAATTTTGTGTAATTGTCGAGGTGATCTTTGATGATGAGATAGCACTCGCAGGAGGCCTTGATGAGCCCAGGCACATCGAGGATGCGAATTTCTCCACGGGTGTACTCGATAAGTCCTTTTCGCTTGAGAAGCGCGGCTGACGTAGAAATGGTGGGACGGCGACCCCCCAGCATGTCTGCAAGAAACTCGTGTGAAATTTTGAACGTGTCGACGTGCGCGCGATCCGCACAGATGAGCAGCCATCGCGCGAGCCGTTGTTCGAAGTTGTGTTTCGCATTGCACCCAGCGGATTGCATAGCCTGAACGAGTTGTGCCTGAACATAGCGCAGAGCGAGAAACTGAAAGTAGCCGCCAAGGCGGAACTCTTTTCTTGCGTCCTCGACATGACAACTATAGCCATGGCCGGCAATCTGGGTGTAGACGCGATTCAGACTCGCTTTTGTTCCCATCAGAGCTGAGACGCCGATGACCGACTCATAACCGAACATCCCTACCTCGACTTGAGAGCCATCCTTGAACGTTGTCGTCATCGACGCCATGCCCTCTTCGAGAAAATAGAGGCGATCAATCGGGTCGCCAGGATTTTCGATCTCGTGCTTCAGCTCGAATTTGATCGGCTGCAAGCGGAGGCGTTCAATGATGTCCGTGTCTAGAGCTTTCAAAAGAGTGTTCTTAAAGCCGCTCGTGCGCAAGAATTCCTCGCTTTCAGAAAAAACCCTATCATAGTAAGTACACTCAAAGCCCACGATGACTGACAAAGTTCGACTTATGTAAGAAACCGTACAAAGACCTTTCGGGTTATGTCAGAAACCGTACCGAGATCACTCGACTTATGTAAGAAACCGTACAAGGAATCCAAGAGTAATCAAGTACGGTTAACTTAGGCGGCTCTTTCATCTCCATTTTTCTTCCATCGCGGGTCTACGACGAAGGAACTCTTCGTCAGCATCGTATATTTCATTGCTCCACCGCCTTGCCGGCTCCGCAATACAGGGAAAAATGGGGATATTGAGGCCGGATGCTCCTTCGAGCTGCTCCCCGGAAGACCGCATCAGAGACCGGCCATTCAAAAGGCAAGAGTGAGAAGCATGACCTTTGACCTCGCCAACTTTCTGGAACAAGCAGGAGTGGGGCGAAGACTCGTTTACTTGCAGCCCAAGCAGACATTCTTTTCGCAGGGAGATTCGGCTGACGCCATCTTCTATCTTCGAGCGGGCCGCGCAAAACTCACTGTCGTTTCGCCGGAGGGCAGGGAGGCCACCATCGCCCTGCTCCCCGCCGGGGGCTTCATTGGAGAGGAATCGCTCGCCAGCGTAGGCGCGCTCCATATGGCCACCGCCAGTGCCATTACCGCCTGCACAGCGCTCAGGATAGAAAGGGGAGAGATGATCCGCGTGATGCACCAGGAGCATTCCCTCTCAGAAATGTACTTAAAGTTTCTGCTGGCTCGGAGCATGAGAGCCCAAGCCGATCTGGTCGATCAGCTTTTCAACTCCAGCGAAAGACGCCTCGCGAGAGTTCTCCTCCTGTTGGCCGAATTTGGTGAGCCGGACAAACCGGAGGGCTTGGTTCCTCCAATCACGCAGGAAACTCTGGCGGAGATGATCGGTACCACTCGGTCCCGCGTCAGTTTCTTCATGAATCGCTTTCGCAGCCTGGGCCTCATCGACTACAACGGACGCATCCGGGTCCATAAGTCGCTGCTCAATGTGGTTCTGCTCGACCAATTCACGGAGCGCAATCCGGCGAGACCTCCTGGTTCGGCCACCCCTCGTGTTTGATTGAAGCCCGCCGGGCGAGGTTAGCTATATCGCCAGCAGCGCTAGAATCACCACACCAATCCCGATCGCCTGGCTCATCGGGTCGGTGAGCGCAAAGGCCACCGGGTCTTCATTCAATTCACCGCGCGAGGCCAGCAGCCACACCCGGTTGATCCACAGGATGATCAGCGGCACACTTAGCCACAGCAGACGCGGCTGATGGTAGAGCTTCACCACGTCGGGGCCGGTGATGTAGATGGCGAAGATCACCACGGAGGCGTAGGCGCTGGCCGTGCCGAAGCTGCGCAACTGATCGAGATCGTTGACCAGGTAGCCACGGCCGTTTTTGGGCAGGTCGTTTGTGGCGCGCAGGTTTTCCAACTCAGCGAAACGCTTGACAATGGCCAGCGAGAGGAACAGGAACATGGAAAAGCCGGCCAGCCAGTGGGAGATGGGTGTTTGCATCACCGAACCGCCGGCCAGCATTCGCAGGCTGTACAACCCCGACAGCACCATCACATCCACCAGCGCAACCCGCTTCAAGTAGAACGAGTAGGCCAGTGTTGTGGCCAGGTAAATCAGGAGCCACACGAAGAATTTCCCCGGAAGCAGGTCTGCGCCGATTAGGCCTGCGAGGAGAAAAATCACGGCAATTGAGATTCCGGTGAGCGCGGGCACATCGCCCGCCGCAAAGGGCCGCAGGCGCTTGCGCGGATGACGGCGGTCTGCCTCAACGTCTACCAGGTCGTTGATCAGGTATGCCGAGGAAGCGGCGAGCGAAAAGCAGCAGAAGGCCGCCAGACCCGTGAGCAGCTTGCCTGCAGTCAACGCATGGGAACACAGTAGCGGAAGGAAGATGAGCAAGTTTTTGGCCCACTGGTGCGGGCGCACCGCCTTCAACAGCGATTGCAGAGTCGGTCTACCTTCGCTGAAAACATGCTTGGGACGAATGCCGCGTGCGCGGAGCCTCATGCGCAGACGCAAGCTGGGGTTGGCCACCATGGCCTCGGTAGCATGCGCAAGCAGTGGCAGGTCGGGCGAGTCGTTGCCGATGTAGTCGAAACTGCTTGAGCCGAGCCGGCTGCGCAGGACCTCGAGCTTTTTCTCTCCAGTCAGGTTGGTGGCGCCATCCGATCCCAGCACACCCGCAAATATTCCCAGATGGTCGGCTACGCGATGGGCCAGGTGCGCATCCGCCCCGGTTGCCAGAAAGATGTCGCGTCCCAGCGCGCGCTCCTGGTTGAGGTATTGCAGCAGCTTGCGATTGTAGGGCAGGTGCGCCACGTCCAGCGAGACCGACTCGGTGACGAACGCTTTGAAGGCCGCCTTGCCGTCCAACAGGCGACCGGGCAACTTGAACATAGCGGCAGGATGTCTTCGCGCCAGCGCCAGCAGGGAATCAACCAGCGTATCCGACTTGACCAACGTGCCGTCCAGGTCCACACACAGTGGGCGCAACGTTCCATCCGGCAATTCAGTTTGCGCAATTGTGGTGGACCGGTTCACGCGTTTTCCTCGGCGGGAGTGCCCCAAGTATACAGTCGCTTCAGATCAAGACTAGCCTGCTCCTCCTTTGGCCGCGCCAAGAATTCGTTTGACGAATCAGACCCTTCACGCCATCCTACTGGGAACGGGTGGGGAGCAATACGAGTGCTTGCTCCGGCCTATCCGGCGGAGTGAATAGGAGTTATGTATGAAAGCTGCTCTCATCGTAGTCGGAGTGGTGGTACTGCTGGTCTTGGGCATGGTCGCAGTCGGAGGCATCCTGCCCAAGCGGCATGTGGCTTCGCGCAGCGCCACCTTCAAGGCCAGCCCCGAGCGGCTCTTCGCGCTGGTGGTGGGAAGCCAGGACTGGCGACCGGACGTGAAATCCTGTGAATTGATTACCGCTGACGGAGGCAACCAGTTTCAGAGAGAAACTTCGAAGCATGGCCAGACGATTCTCTACGAGTTGCAGGAGAGCCGACCGCCGTTCGCGATCAAACGGCGCATCGCCACGGAGAACCTGCCGTTCGGCGGTACGTGGAGCTTCGTTCTGGATCCGGCGAGTGGAGAAACCAAGGTGCGGATCACTGAGGACGGCGTGGTCTATAACCCGGTTTTCCGGTTTGTTTCAAAGTACGTGATGGGGCAGACGGCGACAATGGACGCGTATCTCAAGGCCTTGGGCAAAGCTGTTGGCGAGGACGTGCAGCCGGGGAATTGACAAGTCTCTTGAATTGAAGGGAGATGGTGGAGCTGAGCGGGATCGAACCGCTGGCCTCCTCGTTGCGAACGAGGCGCTCTCCCAGCTGAGCTACAGCCCCACGACTTAACTATCTTACCAGTGGGCGGCAATTACGGAAAGGGGTTCAAGCCGGAATGGCGGGGCGAAATGGATTAGCGGCATTTCCGCTTCTGCCTTCGCCGGCCGCCGCGCTTGAGGTTTTTCCAAGGTTATTTCTTTCTCTTTGCGGTCAATACAACATCAGGGTCGTTGATGGTCATCAGAGCACCTCCGTTGTCGTCTCTGAAGTGGATGCGAACCGCTGAAGCGCCCCATGGATAGAACAGGCTCCCGCCAAGATGGAACAACGGACGTCCCATGGTGCCGGTTCGCGTCCATGTTACTGTGCCTTTGTCGGCGGTCAGTTGAATCCGGTCGTTCTCCGCGGGGCCGAAGGGATAGGTTCCGATGATGGAGTCCAATTCGCTCTGTGAAATGGGGATCTGCGGATCTGCGTCGGCGTCGTCAAGCGCTAGCAGGAAATCGTAGACCGGGCGGGCGGCGTCTCCGCCGCCCTTGGCATGAGCGAGAAGGCTGATGCTGTGGGGTCCGCGAATGCGTTCCACTCCTGGTTGCGCGGACACGAAGGCCTTGATCACTTCGAGATGGCCGAGCATTGCAGACGAGAAGAGAGAAGGCCGCGCTCCGTGGGCGATGAGGAGTTCCGCAATGGCGCGATTGCCCATATGTGAGGCAGCGCCGAGCGCTGTCTCCCAATCGCCGAACCCCCAGTCCCAGGCAGCTCGAGCCAGCGAGGGTTGCGCCTCCACCAATTGTGTTACGCGCTTCAAATCGAAGTGAGAAACGGTGACCATTTCCCGCGCCAGTGCCGGGGACTGCGTGGGGAAGCTTTCGCTCAACGTGGGCTTGTCCGGCAAGGCGCGCAGTGGTTCTTGCGGGGCCTGCTGCGGCGCAGTTGCATAGGCCAACGCGTGAGCCGGGAGAGCAAGGCCGGCAAGTTGCAGAAAGGCGCGGCGAGGCCAAAATGTGTGGAAGGAGCGAGCGAGGATGGAATTGGCGGGCATGAGCGAATCACCTCAACAAATACTGCAATTGAAGATGATGCCCGCGGCTTCGACGAGCAAGCCAAATCGGCGGCATGCAGGGCCAATTATTTGTTAACGCGAAACTGCCTTGTTATCTGCTGGTTGAAGGGAAATGTAAGTCAGGTTCAGCGGCGGCGATGGACAGACGCGTTGAGAATTCCAAAGCAATCTGCTGTGCGGCGTTCGACTCCAAGGCGAATGGATCGTCGAGAGGCTTGTCGAGTCGTACAACCCAGACGTGGGTCTGTTCCGGCATGCGGATCAAATGGGCCAGAGTGCGCGTTTGCGCGCCGCTTTTCTGCACCTGGCCCAGCACAATATAACGCGCGTGCAGCGCCAAAGCGATGGCGTCCAGGTTGCGCTGTTCGCGCGGCGCCCTGAGAACGGCTGCATTGCCGATCACGCGAAACCTGTCATGGCACATCCGGGTGAGGTCGACGACAAGATTGTCGGTTAACCCATCGCTGAATTGGTCGATCGCAGGATCGCCGGTTTCATTGTCGAATCGAACCACGGCCAGGATCGGCGGCGTTTGGGCAGGTGGAGGTGAATGCCGCCAGCGCAATCCGATTGCAACCGCGAGCGCAGCGACAAGTACAACCCCGGCTGAGAGCAGGATGGTTCGCAAAGGAAGACCGCGCGCGCCTGCCGGTTCGTCAACCTGCTTTTGAACGGAATCGGGAAGGATTTCCACAGGGGAAATGAACTGATATCCCTGGCGGGGAACCGTCCGGATGTAACGCGGCGAATTCGAGTCGTCGCCGAGAGCAGTGCGAATGTGCGCAATGCAGACGTTCAGACCGCGTTCAAAATCGACAAATGTTTCTTCGCCCCAGATCGCCTCGCGCAGCTCCTCCCGGGAAACGACGATTCCCGCTCGCGAAATTAAGTGCGCAAGAACTCGTGCTGGCTGCGCTTGCAGGCGAATGAGTACGCCTTCGCGCGTTAGTTCGCTGCTCGAAGCGTCGAATACGAAGAGTCCGAATCGAAAGCGTTGCGGGTCCATGCTTGACGCGATGAGAAGGATGATACGACCGCAGGATTTGGCCAGGTTGCATTGTGGCCATCTTGTAGAGCGCAGCGAGACTGAACGCCCGCCCCCTCATCTTGCCAAGCTAGAGCTGGTTCATGTTGGCCAGGAACTCAGCGTTGTTGCGCACTTTCTCTAGGCGGGTGATCAACAGCTCCATGGCTTCCACCGGCGACAGCGGGTTGAGCACGCGGCGCAGAATGAAGACGCGCTGCAAATCTTCCTTGGGGATGAGCAGTTCTTCCTTGCGGGTGCCCGAACGCTGGATATCGATGGCCGGGAAGACGCGCTTGTCCACCAGCTTGCGGTCCAGGATGATTTCCATGTTGCCGGTGCCTTTAAATTCCTCGAAGATCACCTCGTCCATGCGCGATCCGGTGTCGACCAGGGCGGTGGAGATGATCGTGAGCGAGCCGCCTTCTTCAATGTTGCGGGCCGCGCCAAAGAAGCGCTTGGGCCGCTGCAGGGCGTTCGAATCCACGCCGCCCGAGAGCACCTTGCCCGACGGCGGAACGATCGTGTTGTAGGCGCGCGCTAGACGGGTGATGGAGTCCAGCAAAATGACCACATCGCGCTTGTGTTCCACCAGTCGCTTGGCCTTTTCGATCACCATTTCGGCAACCTGCACGTGGCGGGCTGCGGGCTCGTCGAAGGTCGAACTGATGACTTCGCCTTTCACCGACCGTTGCATATCGGTGACTTCCTCAGGACGCTCATCGATGAGCAGGACAATGAGGACGACTTCAGGATGATTGGTGGAGATGGAGTTGGCGATCGACTGCAAGAGCATGGTCTTGCCGGTGCGCGGCGGAGCGACGATCAGGCCGCGCTGGCCTTTGCCCACCGGCGTCAGCAGGTCCATGACGCGGCCGCTGATGCTCTCGCGCACGGTCTCCATTTTGATGCGTTCCTGAGGATAGAGCGGGGTCAGGTTGTCGAAGAGAATCTTGTTGCGCGTCTCCTCTGGCGACTCGAAATTGATGGCTTCGATTTTGACCAGGGCGAAGTATTTCTCGCCCTCGTGCGGCGGACGCACATTGCCGCTGATCGAGTCGCCGGTCTTCAGGTCGAACTTGCGGATCTGCGACGGGGAGACGTAAATGTCGTCGGGGCCAGGAAGATAGTTGTAATCCGGAGAGCGCAGGAAGCCGTAGCCGTCGGGAAGGATTTCCAGCACGCCGTCGGCGAAGATGTGTCCTTCCTTCTCGCTTTGTGCCTGAAGAATCTTGAAGATCAGGTCCTGTTTGCGAAGGCCGCTGGCGCCTGGAATCTCCAATGTGCGCGCGATGCGGCTGAGTTCTGTGATGTTTTTTTCTTTAAGTTCAGCGATGGTCATGGTCACCTGCGGTAGGGGGATGGGAGTGAGGAGGTGCGGAAAGGGGATGTGCTCCAGGGGAAAATCGGGTGGGAAATGTGGGATATCCTGCATGCTCAAGGCGCAGGCCGCACCCTGAGCATTTCCCAAAGATCAGGAGGAAAATCGAAACGCCGGAGAAACGCAGCTAACCTGGCCGGCAAGCCGCCTTGAAACCGTTGTCTTGTTCAACTATACCCTTCGTGCAAGCGTTTCAGGCGGCGCGACGCCGCTCTTGAGGCTCGGCGAGGGTCGCCTCGACAGGCGATGCTGCCCCTGGATTGGTGGTCTGAAAGCGGCCCAGAACTTCATTGGTGGTGTCTTGCAGCCGTGTGTTCGGCTTGTGCAGCTTTCGGGTTGCCTTGCTAGCCAGTTGACAGAGCTGGTAGCGATTGGACACATGAGAAAGTGCCCCAAAAACTAAATCAGAACGCATGATACATCTCTCCTTGCTTGAAGTGCCTGACCAGGCTGTACTCGGTCTGTACACACCTGTTCAATTCAGGGAGCCAAAGTTGTCGGCCACCCAAGTTTTTCATTCCCAATCCTTAGACGCGGGGAGTGGGTGTCCAGTTCAAAAAATCTTGACGCACTTTCGCACGCCACGGAAAACCTTCTGTGCCATGTCAGTGATACAGAGTGCCGTCCCGGGAATCAAAACGCCCGGCCTTCCCATTTCCGGTGGATCTTAGGAACGCACCGGTGCATCAACGGATGAGCCCCAGCCCAATATGATGCGGGAAATGACAAGATGGGTTCGCAGGATCGCTCTGCGCAACTCGCCTTTGAATGGATGGCACTCATGAATGTATACCCAGTCGACTTCTGGGTCAACTGTTTTTTCCGGTCTTTTTGGGAGCGAAGACGAAACTCGCATCAAGCTTATGCTCCGTATCTAAACATATTTTAATCAGTTAGATAGAGGAAAACGGGTGGAACTTCACCGCTTCTCGGGGAGCCCCGGCGTGGAAATCTTATGCCGCAAAGGTTGCAGGAATCCATTTTTAGGGTTTGGAGACGATGGAGTGGCGTGCTCGGGGGTAGTCCTAACAGACGGTGGCACTTGCAAAGCTTGAAGTTACGCCATGCTGAGTACGTTGCATCCGGATTCAGAGGCCCCCTGTCCCGGAAACCTTCTGCTTGCGTCAATCCGGCCGCAGCCTCGCCGTCTGGTGACCGGCCGCAATCAAGCCTCCAATGCCGCACTATAGAAATTCGAGTAGAGATTGCGAACTGTCTTGTAGCACTCGCATGCCCCGCTCTCGAGTCCGGCGGAATTGACAATGCGGATGCGGCCGCGGCTGTATTGGATGAAGCCCTTGCGCTGCAGCGTCCCAGCCGCGGCGGTCACCGTGGTGCGGCGCGCTCCGAGCATGTTCGCCAGAAACTCCTGGGTGAGGAAATAAGTGTCGCTTTCCACGCGGTCGCGCACCATCAGCAGCCAGCGCGCCAGCCTCTCCTCTGCCTCGTGAAGGCGATTGCATGCCGCCAGTTGTCCCAGGATAAACACCTGACTTTGCACGCATTGCAGCACGGCTTCACGCAACCCCACATTTTCATGGAACTCCTTCTGCAACTCTTTGTATGGCATACGCAACGCTGTGGCATCCATCTGGATGAAGCAGCGGGTGGGGATTCTGGCTCTTCCGAGAAGATGAAAGCTCTCCACCAGGCCTTCGCTGCCCCAGATGCCCACTTCGGCGCTGGCGCCATTGGACATGGAACTTACAATCGAGGCGATTCCCGACGTCATGAAGTGTGCGTATTTGGGCGTCTCGTCCGGCTCATAGAGAACTGTCCTCAGGGGAAGCGAGACCGGTTTCAACCGTTTGAGCAGCGAACTTCGATAGGCTGGCGGGAGTGTTGCGAGCAGCAGGTTCGAAGACTGGCCATTCATGAGGGCATCCTTCTCTCGGGGGTTGCAAAGGACGCCGCTGATGGTTGAGCGCGATTCTTGCGTTCTCTGGGAAGATGTTTTGCTGCTCATCTTTGCAGGGATTATCTCATTGAGAATTAAATCTTTATGTTCGCTATTGGACAGTACATCGCGAATTCTTGTGGAGCCCAGATTTCCTTCCGGCGTAATGTTGGGCATTGGATCGAAGGGGGTCTGGCGGCCGCAGTTAGGCTGCCTCTTGAATTAGCGCAGCACGTTGACCAAATGCAAAAACGGCAGAGCTGGTTTGCTCCGCCGCCGTTGCACAACCCGCCGCTGATTCTGCGGCTCCCCGATTCCAGGACACTGGGTTACTTGTGTTCGCCGCCGCCATGTCCACCACCAGCAGCATGACCGCCACCGGCACCGCCGCCGGCGGGACGTCCGCCGCCGCCCGAGGCAGCGCGCGGTGCACTTGCATGCGAAACTGCTGCGTGCGAGGGAGCAGCACGGCCGGCCGGTGCGGCGTGTCCTGCAGAGGGTCGCGCGCCGCTAGTGCGGACTGCTCCGCCTCCGCCACCACGGACTGCTCCGCCATCGCGCGCTGCGCCGCCACCGCCACCGCGTGCTCCACCACCGCCGGCGAACTGGCTACGATTGGCTGCTTCACCGCCGCCGCCGCGATAGCTGCCGCCACCGCCGCCAGCAAAGCGATGGCCGCCCCATCCGTGGCCATAACCCCAGCCTGCCCATGGGCCCATGCCCAGGAAGATGCCATTGTAAAAGTATCCCGGCCCGTAAAAGCCATAAGGCGAGCAGGCGTAGGGCGCGTAGTCGTAGTAGCCGTAGGAACAAACCGGCTGAATGCCGACGTCGACGCCGACGACGATCTGCGCCTTTACCGCCGGCGCAATGGCCAAGCCGGCGAGCAATGTTGTTGCAGCAAGTAGGGTTTTGAGTTTGCGCATTTGATGACCCCCTTAAGGTGTCTGCGGTTACTTGAAGTGCGTGGGAGGCTCTGCGACCGCGGTGGATCACTGGGCAACAGCAGCTACCATAAGGATCCCTTCCTGGGATATCCCTCACGCTGTCGGGGGTTGAAAGTCTATCTGTCCTTACGCATTCAACGTTATGCCGCGCTCATCCTGCGGGTCTGAGCAGTATGAACCAGCTCGTGCGTCCACGCCGCTTCCCTGATCCCTGTTCCCTAATCCCTTTCCTTCGGAGTGATAGCCTCAAATGTTATGGCAATTCCGGGTCGGGTGGATTTTCTGGTGATGGGCGCGGGGGTGGCAGGGCTGCGCGCGGCGGTGGAACTGGCGCGGCACGGCGATGTGCTGGTGGTCACCAAGGAGTCGCTGGGCGAGTCGAACACGCACTACGCCCAGGGCGGAATTGCCGTGGCCACGGAGGGCGAGGCGGACGTTGCGCTGCACCTGGAAGACACGGTCAACGCGGGGGATGGGCTGGTTTTCCGGGCGGCTGCGGAGGCGCTGGTAAGCGAAGGGCCGGCGCGCGTGGCGGAGCTGATCGAGTGGGGAGCGGCGTTCGACACGGAAGCCGGCGAGCTGTTGCGGACCCGCGAAGGCGCGCATTCGCTGCCCCGCATTCTGCACGCCAATGGCGATGCGACGGGGGCGGAGATCAGCCGGTCGCTGGTGGCCTTTGCCCGCGGTCACAAGCGAATCCAGTTTGCCGAGTGGACCATGTTGACGGGGCTGGCGGTGGCCGATGGACGCGTTGTGGCGGCGGATCTGGCCGGCGCGGGGCCGCTTGCCGTGGATTCTGAGCCGAGGCGGGTTAGCGCGCGCTCCGTTCTGATTGCCTCCGGCGGGGCGGGGCAGGTGTACTCCGACACAACCAACCCCGCCGTTGCTACCGGCGACGGGATCGGGCTGGCGCACGGGGCTGGCGCGGCTCTCGCCGACATGGAGTTCTACCAGTTTCACCCCACGGCGCTGGCGCTGCCTGGAGTGCCGCGCTTTTTGCTTTCCGAGGCGCTGCGGGGCGAGGGGGCGTATCTGCGCAATGAGCGCGGCGAGCGCTTTATGGAGCGCTACCACCCGCTGCTGGAACTGGCGCCGCGCGATGTGGTGGCGCGCGCCATTGCGCGGGAGGGGATGGGGGACGGGCCGGGGGCGACGCGGGCAGTTTATCTGGACATGCGGCACGTGCGGGGAACCGACTTGCATCGACGGTTTCCTGGGATCAGCGCGTTTTTGGCGCAGCATGGGCTGGACCTGGCGCGCGATCTGATTCCGGTTCGCCCGGCGGCGCATTACCTGATGGGCGGCATCATGACGGACCTGGGAGGCAAGACTACGCTTGGTGGGCTTTATGCCGCGGGAGAGGCCGCCTGCACGGGCGTGCATGGAGCGAACAGGTTGGCTTCGAACTCGCTGCTGGAAGGACTGGTGTTTGGCGCGCGGGCGGCGCAGGCGATGCTTGAGGACTGGATGGCTTGCGAGCCTCTCGATGTGCCGCCAACAACCTGCACACCGCTATCGACTGTCGAAGAATTTCAAGTGGAAGGTCTCATTGCCGGCCTGCAGACTACCATGTGGAAGTGTGCTGGGTTGCTGCGCCAGGAGTCCACGCTGCGGGACGGATTGGAGGCGCAGCAAGCCTGCGAAGGCAGCATTGCGGAGATTGCCGGGCTGGGGAGGGGAAGTCGCCGACTGATTGAGGCGCAAGCACTAGCAACGGTTGCGCAGGCGATTTTACATTCCGCGCTGGCCCGCACGGAAAGCCGCGGCGCGCATTTCCGCAACGACTATCCGCGCCGCGACGACGAACATTTCCAGAAGCATTCGGCCTTCGACAAAGACGGCAACGTTGCATTCGAGAAGTGGTAGCCGTCATCTCTCCGAACGCGGCGACTGATCGCTTTTTCCTGATCCCTGATCCCTGATCCCTGATCCCTGTTCCGCCGCCATCCACGACACCACCGCGCACACCGTCAGAATTGTCCCCATGATGGCCAGGGACACGGTGATGGGCACGTCGATCCAGCGGGCTGTCAGCATCTTCAGAGCGACGAACGCCAGCATCGCGCCCAGTCCGTAGTGCAGATAGCGGAAACGGTCGAGCAGGGCGGCGAGGGCGAAGTAAAGCGAGCGCAACCCGAGCACAGCGGCGATGTTCGAGGTGTAGACGACGAAGGGATTGTGGCTGATGGCGAGAACGGCGGGAATGGAGTCGGTGGCGAAGACCAGATCGGTGACTTCGATAGCCAGGATGACCGGCAGCAGCGACCCTTTCGCGGGTTGGAGCTTGCGAATCCACTCGGGAATGGCCGCGTGGGCCGAGCTGCCGCGCACCAGGCGCCACGCGGCGTAAAGCAGAAACAGGCCGAAGATCCAGGTGATCCAGTCGAAGCGTTTGAGCAGCGTGATGCCGGCCACGATAAAGAGCCCGCGCAGCACGACTGCTCCGGCGACGCCCCATACGAGGGCGTCGTGCTGGCGCTGCTGGCTGATGCGGAAGCCCTGGAAGATGACCAGGAAGACGAAGAGATTGTCGACGCTGAGCGAGGTTTCAATGGCGTAGCCGCCGATCCATTCGAGGGCGGTCTGATGGCCTAGGGTCACGGCGATCCAGGCGGCGAAGGCGGCTGCGGCGAGCACCATGCCGGCGGTTCCGAGCCAGGCGAAGAGCTGAGGATAACGCGTTTGGCGGCGATGGCCGGGGAGCAGGGAATCGACGAGCAGCAGCGCGGCCACCACGGCGTGGAAGCCGAGCCACCAAAGCCAGGAAGCGCCGGCAATCATTTCTGGATGGTATCGCAAAGGCAAGGGATCAGGGGTCAGGGGTTAGTCCGGTGCGAGTTGCTGAATGAAGCTCGCGACGACTTCAGCGGCCCTTTGAGGTTCGCGCTGAAGAATCAGGTGAGAACCGGGGATGCGCGCAACTTCGATCTGCGGCTTGATTGCGCACATTTGTTCGAGCGAGGCCTCGCCAACCAAACGGTCCTGCAAGGCTTGAATGAAAAGGATGGGCACCGAAACTTGAATGAGCGCCTGCCGCGCGTCGACCGACAAGACCTGGCGGAGGCGCGCCGCAAGAACGGCTGGCTTAACGGCGCGAATTGCCGAACGAACCGATGCGCGGAGCCATTCCGGAGCATCCTTGCCTACAAGAAAGTGAGACACAGCAGCCTTAGGTAAAGGGAGACGAAAGGCCAATGGCGCAATCAGCGCGGCGAGCGATTTTGGCCATCCACGAATCGGGCTTGTTGCAAAACCCGCGCAAAGTATCAGGCCTCTCAGGTTCGGCGGATGGGTTGCGGCGAACTTGATGGCGAGTGGCGTTGAGTATGACTCCGCGAGCAGGAAATACAGTTCGGAGGCGGGAACCATGAATTGAACGGTTTCCAGCAACTCGCTGTAGGAAGGACTTGCGTCGACCGGATAGTAAATCGCTTCGATGTTCCTTGGCTCGGGCATCGCTTTCACGAATTCGGAAAAAAGCTCTCCGGTTCCATGCATGCCGGGCAGCAATATGAGCCTGTTGACCATTTCTGCTCCGGAGATTATTCAAGGACTAGCAAATGTTTGGCATATTTTTGACCGGCCATGTGGCCGATGGCTTTGTCTAGGGTGACCAGGACGCCGTTTTCTTTGATGGCGAGGCCCAGCAGGAATGCGTCCGCGACTTGCTGATGACCATAGACCTTCTCGCGAAACGGCTCGATAAGCGAGGCCCAACTGTCGGTGATTGGCCAATAGCGGTAGCCAGGGTGCTTTGTCAGGACGGCAAGAACCTGCGCTGCCTCAGCAATGGAATATCCACCGACTCTTGGGTTGGATGTGATGCGCAGGTAGCCAGCCTCTGAAAATGCGCACAAGCCCCACTTGAGTCCCGGCGTATCGAACCATTCCCACGCCGTTCGGTAGTTGGCGTGTCCTTGCTCAGTGAGAGCAATCAGCAGGGTTACGTCGAGCAGATGAAGTTGGTGGCTCAATCGTCGTATTCTTCCAGAGCAGCTTTCACCATTTCGGTTGTAATAACACGGCCATCCCCACGCGGCTTAAAGACCAGCATGCCGTTGGGTAAACGCTGGAGGTTAGGCGACAGATCTTCGGAATTCCGCGGTTCCGTGGCTTTGCGTACAAACTCGCTGATGGCTGCGCCCAGCGTGATCCCCTTGCCTTTAGCGCAGTGCATGGCCAGCTCATAGGCGTCGTCGTCGAGTGTGACGGTGGTTCTCATGGCAGTATTATGCATCAATTGCCGGATTGATGCAATTTTCCAAGATGATGCATATCCATCCATTCCGCATGAGGAACGAGGATCGGATCAAGTAAGGGCCGTTGCACAGGCGCTCTCCACGTCACCGCAAGTCGATCAGCCGGATCGTTTCCAGGAAGACGTCGCCGTCGATGGTGAGGCTGCGGGCGCTGATCTTGTCCATGGTGTCCAGGGCGGTGTGGTGATAGGCGTTGTGGGGGCCGTAGTCGAGGTCGATCACGTCGATCGACGGCACAC
This sequence comes from Occallatibacter sp., assembly GCA_050013495.1. Taxonomy (GTDB): domain Bacteria; phylum Acidobacteriota; class Terriglobia; order Terriglobales; family Acidobacteriaceae; genus Telmatobacter. The sequence continues at coordinate 36,137 of JBEKFD010000001.1, forward strand.
CGCGCTGGACGAAGGCGAGGTGGTCGTCTTCTATCGGCTCTTCAGTCTGGAAGAAATAACGGTCGTAGCCGTACTTGTGGGCGGCCTGACGGACGAGATCGACGAGCCAGCCGGTGGAGCGGGTTTCGCGCTGGATGTCCAGGTCCTTGTCGCCGATCATGTCGGCGAGCATGAAGGCCATGATCTTGCTGAGTGTCCCATCGCGTCCCCACCTGGCGGCCAAATGGCGGCTGCCGTAGGTGGAGTCGGACGCGGACCAGGTTTGGAAGGCTTCTTCGCCGTCGAAGAAGACCAGCCAGACGGAGTAGCCATCGAGCACCTTGTTGCGGGCGAGGTCAGCGCGCAACTGGTCGGCAATGGCCATAAGCAGGCCGGTGGTGGAGCCTCCGTCATTGGCGCCGACGAAGTTGATAGTGCGCAGCGGGTAGTTGGTCTCGTAGTGCGTGCCGAGCACGATTGCGCCGTCCTTTTTGCCGGGGAAGCGGACGATGAAGTTGCGCATGGCTACGGGGCCGATGGGGGTGTTCGAGGTGAAGGTGTCCTCTTCGAGCTGATCGTGCTTGAAGTGGTCGCGGAGGAATTCTTCGGCCTTGAGGTGACCCTGGCTCGTGGGCCAGCGGGGCCCAATGGCGACGAATTCGCGGGCGTAGTCGAGGGCCTTGGCGCCGTTGAAGTGGGGTTGGGCGGGAAGGGTTAGTGGGACGAAAAGGGCCAGTGCCAAGACAGCGGTTGTAAAGAACGGGAGGTGGGTCGGGGTCCGTGGTCTCCCACCCTTGGCACAAGAACAAAGACGCGCCAAGGATGGGGCACCCGGTTTCATTCGAACTACTCTCTTCCACGACGAATACCGCCACGCAAGAATCATTGCGCGGCCTCTTTCGCTTCCTTGGCTTTGCGGCGCGACGGATGGACCCACCAGGCAATGCCGATACCGAGGATATAGAGCGACAGCATGGGGATGGCGTAGATGCACATGGTCCATGGATCGGGGCTTGGGCAAATGAAGGCCGCCACAAGGAAGACCGCAAGAATCGCGTAGCGGATGTTCTTCCAGAGGAAGCGCGGGCTGACGATGCCGAACATGGCCAGAAAGAAAATGAGGATGGGCATCTCAAAGCTGATGCCCAGGCCGAGAATGATCGACAGAAAGAAGCCCGTGTACTCCTCTATGGTGACCATGGGCTGGAATTTGCTGCCGAATCCCACAATCAGGACCTTCAGCGCGCCGGGCAGCACCCAGAAGTAGCCGAAGGCTGCTCCGGTCAGAAACAGGGCTACCGTAGCTGTCATGAAGGGAATGACGAAGCGCCGCTCCTTCTGGTAGAGTCCCGGTGCGATGAAAAGCCACACCTGGTAGAGGATGAGGGGAGAGGCCAAAATGGCTCCGCCGATCAGTGCTACCTGGAGGTAGAGGTTGAGCGGGTCCATGGGGTGGGTGTAGTTCAGCTTGATATGCAGTTGGTCCAGCGGGGCCTGGACGAAGCCGTAAAGCCGCTCGTGGAAGATGTAGGCCACGCCGAAACCCAGACCGAGATAAATGGCGGAGTGGACGATGCGGCGGCGCAGCTCGTCCAGGTGTTCCATGAGGCTCATGCCGGGTAGCTCGGCGCGCTCTGTTACGGCTGCGCGGGCCTTGCCGATTGCCTCGCCAGCATCAACCATGGTGAGCCGCCTGCTCGGGCTCCGGCGCGCTCTGTTCCACGGGACCGCCTTCGGATACCATTGCGTCCGCAACGCCGGACTCCGGGTTGGCGACCGGCTCTGCTTCAACGTCCGTCGCTGGGGCAGACTGCGTTGCCGCCTGCGCCAGTGCCGTCGGGCTGTGGGGGCGCGCTGCCGGAACCTGCTCGCCAGAAGTTGGCGGCATAATTCGCGGATAGGTCTCTTCTGCCGGCGCTTCCAGCTTTACCGGCATTCTGCCGCTGCCGTCGGAGTTTTCGGCCGCCATGATTTCGTTGAGTGCCCCAGGATTGACTGCCGGGACTTCGGAATTGGGGACCTGGGAAACGGGCTCGGTGAGAGCGGGCTGGGCGGGAGTTGTCAGCGCCAGGGCCCGCAGACGTTCTTCTTCCTTCTTGCGCCGGTCGGCCTCTTCGGAGGTGCGCAATTCCTCTTCCATTTGGAATTTGAAGTCGTTGGAGGCCTTGCGGAACTCATACATCAGCTTGCCGATTTGGCGGCCGATCTGCGGCAGGCGGCGGGGGCCAAAGACCACCAGCGCCATGACCATGAGGATGAGCGAGTCAGCCATCCCGAGGTTGGCCATCTCAATTGGCGGAGTTCCCATAAGGAGCAATGATACCTTTCCGCGCGCGGCGGTCACAAACTGTACGGCCCAGCGTGAGATTCAGTTTCAGGGGCAGCCGGACTCAGGGCGCTCGGATTCACCAGCTGAAGCCGCCGGAGGGCGGCGGCCACAACCCCTGCATTTGCCGCAGCAGAACGATGCGGCCAAAGTGGTAGGCGTTGTGCGCGCCCAGGCTCTCCAACTGCTCTCGCACGGACATGGTGCGCACCGGCATTCCTGGCCGGGACGGGCAGCGCACTTCAATGTCGAGCCGGCTTGCGTCCAGGGCCGCCGCTGCTGCTGCTTTGTTGGTTGCGAAGAACCGCAGTCGCAACTGATCCCAATCCTCTCGCACCGCATCGCCTGCGGTCGGAAAACCATCCGATGCGTGAACGGGATAGGCCGTTTCGGTACCGCGAATCCAATCCAGAGTTGCCTCCTGCCAGAAGGCAATGTGCCACAGTTCCTCATAGATGGTGCGCGGCGCGCCCGCCACTGAGCGATGAGCAGCTTCGCTTGCGAGATCTTCAAGAATGATGGCCGGCGGGGTGTGTGCGCTGTCGCCGATCAGCACCTGCTCCAGTTCGTTAATATTCGCTCCTCGATGGCTTTCCTTATCTCAAGAAATTATTCCATGCACGCCTCGCCGTCCCACCTGCGCTAAAATAGATGCAGATGGGTGGGCTCTTGCCGGTTGGAAATGCTTGAAGCTACCGGCCTCAGGGCACATCCAAGACATTGAATGGCTGCAACAACCCCGTGGGTGGGGGAGCCTGAGCTCAAAGGCGGAATTGCCAATGGACTCAGATTTTCAGTGCATCCACTGCAGCTTGGTTTAGCTTTCAACATCCCCGTCCGCTGCCCCCTACGCTCGAAAAAGGGGCGAGCTGGACTGAAGGCGGAATAAAAGTGAACCTCGTTCTTGACGAAGAAACCGCGGTCGCTGCCGCGGCTGATACGAGTTGCAGCCTGGAAAACTACCTCTCCCTTCCCGACCACTCCATGGACGGACGGATCGCGGAGGCGCGGGCGAAACTGGGCGCGACCACCATCCTGCTCGGGCACCACTACCAGCGCGACGAGGTCATCCGCTTTGCCGACTTCACTGGGGACAGCTACAAGCTTTCAAGAATCGCCTCGGAAACAGGCGCCGAAAACATCGTCTTCTGCGGTGTGCATTTCATGGCGGAAAGCGCCGACGTGCTGGGCCGCGACGGCCAGCGGGTGATTTTGCCGGACCTGAACGCAGGCTGCTCCATGGCCGACATGGCGGAAATCTCGCAGGTGGAAGCGTGCTGGGAGGCGCTGGAGCGGCTGGGTCTGGCGGACGACCTGATTCCGCTGACCTATATGAATTCCACTGCCGCCATCAAGGCCTTTTGCGGTGAGCGTGGCGGGCTGGTTTGCACCTCTTCCAACGCGCGCGCGGCGTTTGAGTGGGCATTTTCGCGCGGTAAGCGCATTCTCTTCCTGCCCGACCAGCACCTGGGGCGCAATACCGGCTTTGCGATGTGCATTCCCCTTGAGGAGATGGCGGTCTGGGACCCATGGGCGGTCCAAATCGGTCCGCTGCAAGGCGGTCAGACCAAAGCAGCACTGGCAGCCAGCCGCATTGTGTTGTGGAAGGGCCACTGCGCCGTGCATCAACGCTTTCTGCCCGGACACGTGGACACGGTGCGGGCCAAGTATCCCGGAATCCAGGTTATTGTGCACCCCGAGTGCCGCTGGGAGGTTTGCCAGAAGGCTGACGCGCTAGGCTCGACCGAGCGGCTCATCAAGATCGTTGAGGACGCACCTGCGGGATCGATGTTCGCCATCGGCACGGAGATCCATCTGGTCAATCGTCTGGCGCGGCGCTTCGCATCTGAAGGCAAGCGCATCATCACCCTCGACGACACCGGCTGCCTGTGCACGACGATGTACCGCATCAGCCCGCAGCACCTGGCCTGGGCGCTGGAAAACCTGATCGAAGGCCGGGTGGTCAATCGCATCCAGGTGCGCGCGGGCGTGAAACACTGGGCGCGCGTGGCGCTCGATCGTATGCTGGAGATTGGGTGAACACCTGAAATGAGGGCTGCGCTCAGTCTTCTGCAAGCGGCTCAGTAAACTTCAGTTCATTCCCGAAGGTGTCTTTCAAGCGAAAATCGCGGTTTCCCCACGGCTTGCGCAGGATGTCTTGCGTCAGCCGTGCGCCTCTCCGGTGGTATTCGGCATAGAGGGCGTCCAGGTCCGACGCAAAGATGTGGATTGCAACCGGCGTATGGACGACTGCGCCGACTTGAAACAAGTGAAGCGCAATGTCGTCTCGCTCCACGATTGCGTAATCGCCGTCGGGCGTCTGCACAGTGACACGGAAACCTAACTTCTGCTGATAGTGGTCAAGCGCTTCACGCAAATTGGCAACCGGGAGTTCGGGCGCTATCCGTGAGAGCTTTGGCATATTGATTAACCTTGCTGTCGCGAGCGGTGTGAAAGTGGATTTGGCCGGAGCGGATGAGAAGTGCATGGAGACGGATGCGGCGCATTGAGCGCGAAGAAAACCAATCTCCCGGTCAGTTGCTCGGTTTTGAGCGATACGAGAAAATTACGGTCGGCGTGAAAAGGGGTATGAGCACCGGAATCGCCGCACACCATTGGGCCGGCTTGGCGATGAGCAAAGCGGCAGCTCCATCAATCACGACCACAACACAGATGAGGATGGCCATTCTGATTGCGGCGGAACGAAACGGCAGAATGTGGATGGAGGTCTCTCCTTGCATGGAGTTCACCAGAAGGATACCATCCCTGTTGCTCAGGCACTTTCTCGTCGTATTCTAGAGACAGGGGCATTCTTCCATGAAAACCTTCACTCTCGAAGAAGCGCAGTCGCTGCTTCCTGTTCTGGAGTCGCTGCTCAAGCGCGCCATCGAAGGCAAGCAGGAGGCGGAGCAGGTCGAGACCGGCCTGGCGGAACTGGCGCGGCGCATTTACGTCTCCGGCGGTATGAAAGTCGATGTGAGCGACGTGGCCACGCAGCGTGCGGAAATGGAAGCCCATTTACAGCGCGTCCGGGAAAGCTTGGCCGAAATCGACTCCATCGGCGTACAGGTGAAGGACATCGACGGGGGACTGCTCGATTTTCCCTGCCGGCTCGACGACCAGGTGGTGCTGCTCTGCTGGCGCATGGGCGAGGCCGCAATCGAACACTGGCACACGATGGAATCCGGATTTCAGGGCCGTCAGCCGCTCGACGATCGTTTCCGCCGTCGCACCAGTTCCGGCGGGCGGCCGAACTAGGTCGTGTACCTTTACGAGCAAGACGTCCGCTCAGTCCTCACCTACGAAGCCCTCATCCCTGCCATCCGTCAGGCGCTGATCGATTATTCCGCGGGCCTTGTCGAGCAGCCGGCGCGCACCATTCTGCGAGCGGGCAACGCCGAGGGCGCGAAGAACGGATGGTTTGCGCTGATGCCGGTGATTGCAGGAGACGTGATGGGCGTGAAGACTGTCACCTTCTACCCCGGCAATGCCGAGTTGGGCCTGCACACCCACCTGGCGGTCATCGAATTGCTGAGCCGTGCCACCGGCGAGCCGCTGGCAGTGATGGATGGCCGCGTGATTACCGAGATGCGCACTGCTGCCGTGTCGGCTGTCGCGTTCGACGCGCTCGCCCCAAAAGGCGCGTCGAGTCTGGGCATTCTTGGTTCCGGAGTGCAGGCCCGATCGCACATTGAGGCGCTACGGCTGGTGCGGCCCGCGCTCAACGACATCCGGATATCGAGCCGCACGCAGGGCAACGCAGTGCGGTTGGCAGAGGAGATTGGCGGACGCGCCGTCACCACGGAAGAGGCTGCCGCGGCCGAAGTTGTCCTCACCGCAACGTCCTCGCCGAGCCCGGTTCTGGAAGGCCGCTGGCTGGGTCAGGATGCGCTGGTGCTGGCGGTGGGCGCTACCGGCGCAACGCTGCGCGAACTGGACGATGAGGCCATGCAGTCCAGCTTCGTTGTCGCTGAATCCCGCTCCTGCGCCGAGCGCGAATCCGGCGATGTGATTCTTTCGGGAGTTAAGGTGCAGGCAGAGATCGGCGAAATTCTCTCCGGATCTGTGGCAGCCCCCACCGCCGGCCGCGTCGTGTTCAAGTCAGTAGGCATGGCCATCGAAGACCTGACCGCGGCCAGGCTGGTCTGGCGGGCGCGCCGTGCCTAAGAATTTCGGAAAGAGTGTAGCCATGAATTTTGTTGGTCTCCTATCCTTTGCCGCAAACCGCGCACAAAGGATGGGGCACCCAGCCTTGATCGTCCCCTTAACGCTATAGCGGATTTCGAATTGTTGTACCCAGGAACGATTGGCCTCAAGTGGCTTCTTCCCCAAGAAAAGGCCACCTTCCACAACGCCGATAAGGCTACACAAATTCGGAATCCGCCTTAATCCCTGACCACTGATCCCTGATTTACTCCAGAAACTCCCGCACAAACTTGTTGTCCGTATGCACCAGCTCGTGGAGGGAACCGTTGAAAATGAGGCGGCCTTCCTCGAGCATCAGGAAGGTGGTGCTGGGGTCGGTCTGGCCGTTGGGCAAAGGAACCATGCGGCCAAGCGCCGCGTCGAAGCGGTGCGTGCAAAGGGTGAATGCGTCCTGCAGGCGGTGCGTAACCAGGATGGAAGGCGTGCCGAAGACGTCGCGCTCTTTGACGATGAGCTCAATAATGGTGGTCGAGGTGATGGGATCGAGTCCGCCAGTGGGCGAGTCGTAGAGCAACAATTCTGGCTGATGGATAAGCGCGCGGGCGATCGCCACGCGACGCCTCATGCCGCCGGAAAGGCTGCCGGGAAAGAAGGCGAAGGTGTTGTCAAGCTCGACGAAAGTAAGGGCTTGGTGGACGCGGCGGTCGATTTCGTCGTCGGGGACCAGTTCCTGGATGAGCTGGTAGGCGACGTTGTCGCGGACGGAGAGCGAATCGAAAAGCGCGCCCTCCTGGAAGACCATGCCGGTGCGCGTGCGGAGGGGAAAGAGCCGCTCCTCCCTCATGTTGGTGATTTCTTCGCCGAAAAGCTGGATGCTGCCGTGGTCGGGTCGCAGCAAGCCGTTGATCAGCTTGAGCAGAACGCTTTTGCCCACGCCTGCGGGTCCTAGAAGAATCCGCGTTTCGCCGGGCGCGACGGAAAAGGTGATGTCATCGAGAACAGGCGGCCCGTCGAAAGCAATGGAGACATTGCGGAAGGCAACGACCGGTGAGGGAACCGCGGGCGGCGTCGGGACCTGGGCGGCGAGAACCGTGCCGGACGGAACTGAGCCGGATAGAACCGGGTCGGTGGATTGGGGCGGTTCCATCATATGGGCGGGAACAGGGTGAGAAGCACCTGGGTGAGAAGGAAGTCGCCGAAGATGATGAGCACGGAAGAGAACACGACGGCATCGATGGTGGAGCGGCCAACGCCCTCAGTGCCGCCGGTGGTCCTCATTCCATAGAAACAACCTAATGAGGCGACGATGAAGCCGGAGAAGAGCGGCTTGACCAGGCCCTGGATGATGTCGGCGTAGCGCAGGTGCTCCCAGGCCATGGAGAAATACTGCGTCCCGTTCTGGTGGTTCATGAAAACGGTGACGAAGGCGCCGCCGGTGATGCCCACAGCATCGGAAAGGATGGTGAGAAAGAAAAGCATGATGATGCAGGCGAACAGGCGGGGCGTGACCAGTTTGCGCATGGGGTCCACGCCCAGGGCGCGCATGGCGTCAATCTGCTCGGTGACCACCATTGACCCGAGTTCGCTTGCCATGGACGATGCATTGCGGCCGGCGACCATGATGCCGGTGAGCACCGGGCCAAGCTCGCGGATCATGGTGAGCGAGACGAACCGGCCGGTGACGGCGGTTGCGCCGAACTCGGAGAGCGTGGCTGCGGATTGCAGGGCCAGCACGCCGCCGGTGAAGAAGCCGGAGAGCAGCACAATGGGGGTCGACCCCACGCCAATGATGTTGCACTGGAGCAGAAAATCCGTCCAGTAGCGAGGCGGGCGGAAGAGATTCAGGACAGCCCGCTGCGCGAACAGGGAGTAATCCTGAATGGTGCCGACGATGTTCTTGGCGGTTCTTTCGATCTCTTCGATGGCCATTCGGTCTGCCGCCTGTTGAACGAGAGGTACCCTCACTCTCCTCGACAGGATAGCGCATGAAGCGGCTGCATCCCGGCTCGCCCGTGAGGATCACATCTCCGATAGCCTCCGCATGGCAGAAATTACCGCATCCTGCGTAAACAATCCATACCGATCTTGCCGGGGTAGTGCAACCTGTTCGTCTGCTTTCAAGGAGTTGCCGCATGGCCCTTGGTGTGCAACCAATTCCGTGCATCTTACTTCTCAGAGACAGGGTGGGTTTAGACCTGGGAATGCCTGACGAATTGATACAAGGAGGAATGACATGCCATTTTTCCGCATGCGGTTGATCCTTGCGCTCATTGTGGGTATTACCCTGGTCTCCGTCGGGTCCACGTATTTTGAGGTTTTGGCTCACAAGCACGGTATGCGGCAGGAACTGGAGCGCAGGAGCGCCTGGCTGGGCACAAGCCTGCAACCGCAAATGGAGCTGGCGATTGCAAGCGGAGGCGTGGATGACATCAACGCTGCGCTGCTGCGGTTGCACCATCCGGGTGAGACGCTTGGCCTGGCCATCTACGCCCCCGGAGGCCGTCTGCTGGGCGCTGCCGGCCCGGCAGAGGTTTTCAATGCGCTGCCGCCCGATCCCGTGGAGCGCGCCGTCCGGAAGGGTGCGGAGGTCTCCGCTTTCGGGCATGCCGGGGACTGGCAATGGCTCGAGGATGCGTTCCCATTGCAGGAAGGCGGCCAACTCAACGGCGTGCTGGTGGTTGTGGAGGATGCCCGTTTCATTCGCGCGGAAGGCAACACCATGTGGCGGCGAAGCTTTTGGCGGATAGCGGGCTTTGTGGTGTTGATTGTCGCGGTCACGCTGCTGATGGTCCGCTGGTTTCTGATGCGTCCCATGATCCGGGTTGCGGAGCGGCTGCGCCAGTTGCGCATGGGCCAGGCCGGTGACAATGCGGATGAGAGCATCGCTGAACTGAGCATGTTTACTCCCCTGGCCCGCGAAGTGGAAACCATGGCCGAACGCCTGATTGCGGCGCGCGCGGTTGCCCAGGCTGAGGCTTGGCTGCGCGACGCGGGTGAACACGTGTGGACCGCGGAGCGGCTGGCGGTACACGTGCGGGAACGGTTTGGCAACAGCCGTATGTTCGTGGTTTCGAACCGTGAGCCGTACACGCATGTACGCCAAGGTGGGGATACCGTTTGCGTGGTGCCCCCCAGCGGGCTGGTCACCGCCATTGAGCCGGTGCTGCGCGCCTGCGATGGCGTATGGGTGGCGCACGGCAGCGGCAGCGAAGACTCGGCGGTGGTGGACGAATTCGACCGTCTGCGCGTGCCTCCCGACGATCCCCGCTATACACTCAGGCGGGTCTGGCTGTCCAGTGAAGAGGAGTCAGGCTACTACGACGGCTTCGCTAACGAAGGGCTATGGCCTCTCTGTCACATCGCTCACACGCGGCCCATCTTTCGCGCTTCGGACTGGGAAACCTACCAGCGAGTGAACGCGCGGTTTGCCGCGGCGGTTGTGGAAGAAATGGAGGGCTGCGCAAATCCCATTGTCTTTGTGCAGGATTATCACTTTACCCTGCTGCCGCGGCTCATTAAAGCGGCCAGGCCGGATGCGCGCGTGGCTATTTTCTGGCACATTCCCTGGCCCAACCCGGAGTCGTTCGGCATCTGCCCATGGCAGGCGGAGTTGCTGGACGGCCTGCTCGGCGCAGACCTGATCGGCTTTCACATCCCCTTGCATTGCAATAATTTTCTCGCCAGCGTTGACCGCGTGTTGGAAGCGCGCACTGATCGGGAGCACATGACCGCCCTCCGCCATGGGCATTTGAGCACCGTTCGGCCCTATCCGGTGAGCGTGGCTCTAGAGGGGTTCAGACGAGACGGGTCACGTTTGGCTCGCAATGAAATGACTGCCAGGTCGCGGCCGTTTGCGCGCCAGCTTTTGCTGGACGAATTTGCAGTAAGCTGCGAAACGCTGGCGGTGGGAGTGGACCGGCTGGATTACACCAAGGGCATTGTGGAGCGGATGACGGCTATCGAACACCTGTTCGAAGAGCATCCCTGGCACCGCGAGCGGCTGACCATGGTGCAGATTGCCGCGCCCAGCCGGACGCGGATTCCCAGCTACATCGACCTGCGGCGCCAGGTTGAAGAGACCGCGGCGCGCATCAACCAGCGCTTCCAGACGGCGCGTTGGAAGCCCATCATTCTGATCCAGCGCCAGTGCAGCCACGAAGAGGTGGATCGCTGGTATCGGGCGGCGGATTTGTGCCTGGTAACCTCGCTGCACGATGGAATGAACCTGGTGGCCAAGGAATTTCTGGCCGCGCGCGACGACGAGGACGGGGTGCTGGTGCTGAGCAAGTTTACCGGCGCGGCGATTGAACTGAGAGATGCGCTGCTGGTCAATCCCTACGACATCACCGGGGTGGCGGAGGCCATCCACCAGGCTCTGGAGATGAGCCGCGCGGAGCGCCGCGCGCGGATGCAGCGGATGCGGCGCCATTTGATGGACCACAATGTCTACCATTGGGCCGCGAACATTCTGGGCGACTTGCGCGAGTTGCGCATTGAGACAGCGGAACACGGGGAGCGCAGCCCAATCCGCCCGGAGGTGATTGGAGCCGCAGATGGGGTGCATCGTAAACTGGCCTAGAAAGCGAGGTTGCCTTGACGCCGGAGTCCGCGGATAAACTGGACGCATTTTTCACAACCTTTGCCGGGGGAGCGACCCCGCTCCTGCTTATCGATTACGACGGCACACTGGCGCCCTTCCGCGTAAACCGTTTTGAAGCGCAGCCCTGGGCTGGGGCGCGGACGCTTCTGGAGCGCATACAACGTCAGGGCAGAACGCGCATGGCGATCATTACGGGAAGGCCGGCGGCGGAGATCGCGCCGCTTCTTAAGATCGACCTGCCGCTGGAAGTCTGGGGCCTGCACGGCGCGGAGCGTCTTTCTCCCGATGGCCGCAGGGAATTGGAAGCGGCCGCTCCCGGAGCCCAGCAGAAGCTTGAAGAGTTGCGCGCATTTCTGCGGCGGGATAGTCTCGGCGGGCTGTTGGAAGACAAGCCGAATGCAGCCGTGATGCATTGGCGCGGGGTTCCGCCGCGGAAGGCCAGGCTGATTGAGAAGAGGACGCGTGAACTCTTTGAGCCGCTGGCACAATTGGACGGGCTGAATTTGCTGGAGTTTGAAGCCGGCCTCGAACTGCGCGTGGGGCGCGACAAGGGCGGGGCTGTCGACATGATTCTGGGCGAGGCCGATCCGGATGCGCCGGTGGCTTACCTGGGTGACGATCTCACCGATGAGGCGGCGTTTCGCGCCGTGAAAGCAGCCGGCAGCCGAGGCCTGAGCGTTTTGATGCGACGGGAGTGCCGCGAAACCTGTGCGGATATCTGGCTGCGTCCGCCGGAGGACCTGAAAGAGTTCCTGCAAAGGTGGTTGAAGACCTTGGAAAACGAAGTGGGAGTCGCCACGATGCGTTAGAGCGTTTTAGGAAATAGTGCAGCGTTTAGCTTTATTGGTATCCCACCCTTTCCGCGGGAAAAAGCAGAAAGGGTCGGGCACGGTGCGCAAAAGCAGGAATGAAAATCCTTTAGAGTTCGATACACTTAATAAGCAATAATTCTCCTCCTTCACGAACGGCGTTAAATGACAGAATTTGATTAAAGTGGGAAAATGAGGATGAAATGAAGGGGGGCGCCCGCCCCTTGACTGTGTCGGCGCCGCGTAGTAGCCTCCTCCGGCAAACAAAACTACGACGATGAACTGGGAGGTTTAACCGATGGCCATGGTGCAGACCGTGACGGGTCATACCGTGATCGGGAATGGTGGAGGGTGGACTGACCCTAACGCGAATCCCCCCGCTCGGATCGCCACCGCGTGCCATTTCGCCACCGTTTTCTGGCTGTTCTGGGATGAATTTCACCGGCCTCCCACTCAAGCCGAGGTGCTGCAGATGGGCAATGCCCAAATCCTCGTCACCAGCATGATCGCGCACGGAACCCGCAAGGACAGCGCCTTGGTTGGATCGCTCAACTTGGCTGCCGGAGCAATTCTGATCTTCGTCGACCAGGGCGGGATCGCCAGGCACTCGTGCGTGGCGATCGCAGCTCAACGGGTGGGCGGTTACAACCAGTTGGGGTGGTGGAGCGCAGGCGGCGCGGATCACGCATACTCGACCCACACCACGAACCAGCTGCTTTGGGGGTATCTGGGTAATCGAAACAAAGTGCATAAGTTCCGGGATGAACAACAATGGTATAAGTTGTACGAGGTGCCCGAATCCTACGCCAAGATGATCGTCCGCGGAGCCGCCCAAGGGTAGCCGACCATCGCATATCGGAATCAGTCGGCATATGCACGCCATCATTGTGGGACGCCGCCGAATGATCGTCAAAATTAACTTAAAGACTTCAGGGCCTTGAAATCGAATTTCCCGCAGCTGATGAATCCGATTCGCCTACCAGACGCGGCAGGAGTCCGCGGGGTACATGGGCTTTCCCTTGGTGCAGCCGAAGGCCTTGCCGAACTCGTCGAAGTTCTGTACGGCGCCGTTGGTGCGCCAGCGGCCGGGCGAGTGGGATCGGTGAGCGCCCGCTGCCGAGCGGCCTGGTCGGTCTGGTTCTGGCACCACACCTGCCCAAAGCTGAGGAAGTAGCGCTGCGCCTCCGTATAGCCGTCTATCTTGTCGTCGATTGATTTTCCCTCCGCGGCCAGGGTATCGAGCAAGGCCATCCAGGCAATGCGCAGGCCGCCGTTATCGGCGGTGTTTTCGCCCAGGGTCAACTTGCCGTTGAGGAACTGCGCAGGAACGTCGCCGTGAGCCGGAGCAGCTTCAAAACCGCTGTATTCTTTTGCTTCGCAGTCGGTCCGTTCGATGAATGCCTTGCGGTCTTCGGGAGTCTGCCATTCGCGCAGGTTGCCTTTTCCATCGAACTTTGATCCCTGATCGTCGAAGCCATGCGTGATCTCGTGGCCGATGACGACGCCGATGCCGCCGAAGTTGACAGCGGGGTCGATGCCGGGGTCGAAGAAGGGCGGCTGCAGGATGCCGGCAGGGAAGTTGATGTCGTTGTTTGACGAACTGTAGTTGGCGTTCACGGTCGGCGGCGTCATGGTCCACAGCTTCTCGTCCACCGGCTTGCCCAGCTTGTCCAGGTTGTAATCGCGTTCAAAAACCTCGTCTCGCTCCACATTGCCCATAAAGTCGTCTCGCTTGACGATGAAGGCGGAGTAGTCGCGCCAATTTTCCGGATACCCGATCTTGTTGCGGACCATGGACAGCTTCTCTTCGGCTTCCTTCTTGGTGGTGTCGCTCATCCAGGGGAGTGTCCTGATGTCTTCGGCGAGAGATTTATCGAGCGCGGCCACCAACTGATCCATGCTGGCCTTGGCGGCGGGGGGAAAGTTCTGCTTAACCCAGTCCTGGCCTGCTGCTTCGCCCAGGTCCTCGTCGGTCAAGGATGCGCATTGCTTCCAGCGCGGCGTTGGCTCCACTTGCCCTTGCAGCGTTTTGCCGAAGAAGGCGAAGTTCTCGTCGAAGAAGGCGCTGGGCAGTTCCATGGCCGAGCCGTGCAGCGTGTGCCAGCGCAGATAGGACTTCCAGGCGTCAACAGGTTCAATGCCAATGAGGTCGTTCAGGCCTTTGAAAAAGTCCGGCGTGGAGACGTTGAGGGTGTCGAAGGGCCGGACCTTGACGCTGCTGAAATAGACGTTGAAATCGAAAGCAGGTGAAAGTTTCTGGAGATCGGCCAAGGCGTAAATGTGGTAACGGTTGGCCGGGATACGAAGCGCGGTGCGGTCTGTTGAGACTGTGGCCAGCGCGGTCTCGATCTCCATCACCGCGGCAGCTTCTTTGGCGGCGTGCGCCGGTTTATCGCCGGCCAGCGTGAACATTTTGGTCACGTGATCTACATACTGCTTGCGAATTTCCTGGAACCGCTTGGTGTCCTTGATGTAGTAGTCGCGATCGGGCAGGGACAGGCCTCCCTGTCCGATTTGGGCGATCTGCTTCGAGGAGTCTTTCTGGTCCTGTTGCACGCTGAAGTGGAACGGAGTCGCCGGGCTGCCTTCTTTTGCCAGCTCGCCTATGAGCGACGACAGATGGCCTGCGTCCTTGAGTTCGGCAATGCGCTTGAGCGCGGGCTTGAGAGGCGTCAGGCCCTTCTGCTCCACAAGGCCGGTGTTCATGCAGGCGGCAAAGAACTCGCCGTACTTCTTTTCGAGCGGTGTCCTGGGGTCTTTGGAGGCAGCGTCCAGCTGCTGCCAGAGCAGGTAGAGGTTGCGCTCCTGGAGCAGCGAGAAGGAACGCGCCCAGCGCACCTGGTCGCTTGGAATTGGATTGTTCTTCATCCAGTTGCCGCAAGCATATTGATAGAAATCTGTGCAGGGGTCGGCGGTTTTGTCGATTGCGGCCGGGTCGAAGCTCCGGATGGATGCTGGAGGCTCGGGCGTTGCGGCGTTGTTTTGCGAAACGCCCGAGCTTTGAGCCAATGCTGCTGCGGCAGGCAAGATCAGGAGAGATGCAAGGAGATTTCGATTCATCGAGAGTCCTTTTGGGAGCGGGATCAAATCACCGGGAAGTTCAGTGCATCGCGTCTGGCCGGGCAGACCGGCATCGCGTCCACAGGAGCCCATTCGGAACGGATTGCATTGCTAAGAAGGCTAACACGCGAATGAGGCGCAACCCACAAGATCGAAGCACGCCGCCAAGCAAGTTTGCTACACTCCCTCTGCGGTTCCCCTGGAGAGTGAAGCATGATTTTGCGATGCAAACTTGCGGTGGTGTTGTGTCTCGTGTTGGGCGGAGCAGCGCTGTATCCACAGACGGGCAAGAATGCTGTGCCAGTGCGCACGCTGGTGCGCGCCGGACACCTCCTGGATGTGAAGACCGGCAAATTGCTCGATAGCCAATCCATCGTGGTGGTGGGCGACACGATTCAATCCATTGCGGCGACGTCCCAGGTGCAGGCGCAGGCGGGCGATGCGGTGATCGACCTGGGCGGCATGACGGTGCTGCCGGGCCTGATCGACGTGCACACGCACCTCACCATGAATACGGACTTCGATCCTTATCGCGAGCTGATTTCGACGGACGCGAAGGAAGCCATCAACGGAGTGGTGAATGCGAAGACCACGCTGTTGGCCGGGTTTACTTCCGTGCGCAACGTGGGCGCCTACGGGTTTACCGATGTTGACCTGCGCGACGCCATCAACGCCGGGCAGGTTCCCGGACCGCACATGCAGGTAAGTGGGCCGCTGATCGGCATTACCGGCGGACACTGCGACGAGAATCTGCTGCCAATTAAATATCACGTGGTGGCAGACGGCGTGGCCGACGGCATTGCCGAGGTGCAGCACAAGGTGCGCGAGAACATCAAGTACGGGGCTGACCTGATCAAGATCTGCGCCACGGGCGGCGTGCTGTCAAAAGGCGACGATCCGCAGGCTTCTCAATTCACGCTCGAAGAGATGCAGGCCATTGTGGCTGACGCGCACCGGCTGGGACGCAAGGTGGCTGCACACGCGCATGGGGCGCAGGGCATTCTTTGGGCAACCGAGGCAGGCGTGGACTCGATTGAGCACGGCAGCTATATCAACGACGAAGCCATTGCCGAGATGAAGAAGCGCGGGACTTATCTTGTGCCTACGCTTTATCTCGAAGACTGGATGTTGGAAAAGGGCAGTCTGCCGGCGTTCTATCACCAGAAGATGATCGACGTGAGCGCTGTGGCCAAGAGCAACATCAAGCACGCCATGCAGGCCGGGGTGAAGATTGCGCTGGGCACGGATGCGGCGGTGTATCCGCATGGGTTGAATGCCCACGAACTGGATGTGTATGTGAACCAGTTGGGCATGGCTCCGCTGGCGGCGTTGCAAACGGCCACTGTGAACGCCTCCGACCTGATGGGCTGGAGCGCGAAGACGGGGACGCTTGAGCCGGGCAAGTGGGCGGACATTATTGCCGTGGATACGAACCCTTTGAACGATGTGCGCGTCTTGCAGGATGTGAAGTTCGTGATGAAGGCGGGGGTGGTGTACAAAGGTCAGGGCGCCGCGCAATAGTTCGCCGCTAGACTCGGCCGACGCCAAATTAAGGGAGAATCTTGCTCATGCGTTTTGCTCAAAACCTGCTGCTCTCCGCTCTTGTGGCTGCCGGGCTTCACGGAGCCTATGCGCAAGAAGCTGCCCCCGCCCCCTTCCCCGCATTGGATGTCGCGAAAGTTCAATCCATCGACGCTTTCGTTACAGCTGAGCTGGCCCGCGAGAAAATTCCGGGGGCTGAGGTGGGCATCTATAGCCGCGGGCGGGTTCTGCTGGCGAAGGGGTATGGGCTCGCGAACGTGGAGCTGAACGTGCCGGTGAAGCCGGAGACACTATTCCAGTCCGGCTCGGTGGGCAAGCAGTTTGTCTCCGCAGCGATCATGATGCTGGTGGAAGAGGGCAAAATCTCGCTCGACGACAGCGTGACGAAATACTTTCCTGAGGCTCCGGCAAGCTGGAAGCCGATCCTGATAAAAAACCTGCTCTCACACACTTCGGGGCTGTCGGAATACGAGAGCGGCGACCGCACGGGGCCGAAGGGGGCCTTTTACCTGCGCCTCGATTTCACCGAGGACGAACTGGCGACGAAGATCGAAGCGCTGCCCATCGAGTGGGCGCCCGGGTCGAAGTGGGCCTACCGCAATACGAATTATGTTTTGCTGGGAATTATCATCCACAAGATCACCGGCAAGCGCTATGGCGAGTTCCTTGCCGAGAGGATCTTCAAACCGCTGGGGATGACGTCGACGAGGCTGATCAGCGAACAGGACATTATTCCCAATCGCGCTGCGGGCTATGAACTCGACGACGGGCAATTGAAGAACCAGGAATGGGTCTCGCCCACATTCAACTCGACCGCCGACGGCACACTCTACTTCAACGTGGTTGACCTGGCCAAGTGGGATGAGGCTTTATACGGCACGAGGCTGCTCAAGGAAGCCAGCCTGGACCGCATCTGGACGGTCTATCCGCTGAACGATGGCAAGCCGAATCCTGCCGGCTACGGATTTGCGTGGATGATCGGCGACCAGAAGGGACACAAGCGCATCGAGCATGGCGGCGCCTGGCAAGGCTTTACCTGCGACATCTCGCGCTATCCCGACGACAGCCTGACCGTGGTGGTGCTCACCAACCTGGACGCCGGCCACGCAAATCCCGGCTTGATTGCGCATGTAGTTGCCGGCCTGGCCCACGCGCCGCTGATGCCTGCGAAGCTGACGGCCATTCCCGACGACAAGCCTGAGATTGCAGTTGCATTGGGAAAAATTCTCGACAAGCTGGCGGAGGGTGAAGACATTCGTCCCCAAGCCACCGCAGAGCTCCTTCCATACCTGACTCCGGAAGCCGGCGCCTCGGTGAAGAAGAGGCTCGAAGTCCTGTGGCCCGGCGGAGCGCTGACGCTGGTCCGGCGCACGGCCGTGCCCGGCCCGGCTGGACTCTTCAACTCCACTTTCCGGCTCACCAAGGGTTCCAATTCCGTGTTGGTGAACTTTGGCCTTAACGCGGAAGGGAAAATATCCGGGCTGGGATTTTCAAGAGACCGCGAATACCAATGAAGACGGATGAAGCGCCGAAATTGCGTTGTGAACAGTGCTGGGAACCTTGACAAGCGTACAGAAAACCTGTACGTTGAGTAGGTGAGGTTCGATGCCATGCCGGTGGAAACCACGTATACCGCCCTGCGAGAGAAGTTAGCAGGGTTTTTGGATCGGGTGACGGATGACAACGAGGTGGTGATCGTGCGGCGGCGCGGCGGCCGGGATGTGGCGATCCTCCCAGCAGATGAGCTTTCGAGCTTGATGGAGACGGCGCATCTGCTGAGTTCGCCGAAGAATGCCGAGCGGCTATTTGAGTCTTTGCGCGAGTTGGAGCGGGGTGGAGGGGAAGTGGTAACCCTGGAAGAGCTTCGTCGCTCAATCGGATTGGTTAAGATGAGCTGATCGAATCCCATGAGCAAGCCGGCAGATCGCATTGCGGTGATTTCGAGTAATTTTCGCGATGATTTAAGACAATGGATCGAGACGGACCGCAAGGTCGCACTCCGTGTCCTTGACTTGATGCAAGCCACCATCGCCGATCCGTTCGGCGGCATCGGCAAGCCTGAACCGCTCAGATTTGAGCTCGCCGGTTCCTGGAGCCGGCGAATTACGCGGGAGCATCGGCTGGTTTATCGAGTCCGTGAAGATCGCATCGAATTTCACCAGGCGCGGTATCACTATGAGTAAATCTGGACCGCAACCTCACGGCTGAAACACCAGCCGAGCCCCGCGCTCGGAGCTATTCCACAAGGATTCAACTTCGCTGAGCGGCGCGGTCTTCACCTTAAACTCAAACGGGTTTGAGGCCGCTTCGCGGAAAAACTCGGTGACTGCGATCAGGATTTCGTCGAGCGAGGCGCTGCCGAAGCCGCTGCCCAGCAATTCCAGCCCCGAGCTGCGCAGCGTGGCCGCATGCAGGGTGATGTTTACGCCGGCGCTGGCGCCGATCTGGATAAAGCGCACTCGAGGCGCGGCTTTGCTGAGGCCGCGTTGTGCAATGGCCTTGAGCACGCTTTCGGCGGGCTGTCCCCACAGGTAGTCGAGCACCACATCCACGCCCTCGCCTGCGAACTCGCCCCGGAAAGCGGAGACCAGCGCGTCCTGTTCCTGGTGAAGGGAGATGACGGCGTCCGCGCCCAGGCCTTTCAGTTTTTCCAGCGCTTGCGGGTTGCGTCCCGCGCCCACCACGCGGCGGGCGCCTTTGCGCTTTGCGATCTGCACGGCGAGTTGCCCAGCCACGCCCGTTGCGCCCAGAATCAGCACGCTTTCTCCGGTCACGAACTTGGCGCGAGCAGTGAGCGCGACCAAGGACGACATTCCCGGATTGGCGATGCCTGCGGCGGTGGCGTCATCCAAACCGTCGGGGATGGGAACCCATATCTTTCCGTTGGCATTGGCGCGCTCGGCGAACGTTCCGTAAGGCGCGCGCACACCGCCAAAATAAATGCGGGTGCCGTCCTCCAGCCGGCCCACGCCATCGACGCCGGGAATGAAGGGCAGCCCGCTAGTGCTGCCGTAGTGAGTGCCATTGGCCAGCGATTTGACAATCTGGTGCAGGCCGGCGGCGGTGATGGTCACCGGCAACTCGCCCGGTTGGGGTATCGGATCAGCGAAGGTGGTGTAGGTGGGCGGGGCATCGAAGCTGCGGACTACGGCGGCGTGCACGGGATTTCTCCTGATCTCTTTTGAGTTTCAGATGTGACGGATGAAACTGAAGTCGCAAGGAAAATCCGGCCATGGGAAAGCGACTGTGAGGGCTCGCGGAAGCCAGTCAGGCAGATTGCCGCTTGTCGGCCTCGATTGCGGAGATGCGTCTGTCGAAGGCGAAGGACTGCTGTATCTGCTCAAGTCGCTGGACTATAGCCTCGAATTTGACACGATTGACCTCCTCGATTGCGTCGAAACGCTTGTCTTGGGAATCCAGACGCTTGTCCTGAGAATCCAGGCGCTTGTCGATAGAGGAAAGTACCCCACGAATTTCCCGCAGTTCCGGCGCGAGAAAATCCTGAATTACCTGCGGGGTTTCGTCCACAACGCCCATGCTGATCGCCGTTCCTGACTTGAAGTTTACACCTGACTTGGAGAATCCAGATAGAAAACCGCCGGTCTTTACATCCCGGCGGCGACCCTGCCACACTAGGGAGTGGACACCCAGACAATCGTAATTCTCGATTTTGGTTCGCAGTATACGCAGCTGATTGCGCGGCGTATACGCGAGCAGAACGTCTTCTCCGTCGTGCTGCCCTGCACGGCGCCCCTTGCGGAAATCCAGGCGCACAAGCCGCTCGGCATCGTTCTGTCGGGCGGACCGTCGTCAGTGTACGACGCGGATGCTCCGGCGGCGGATGCGGCTGTGCTCGGGATGGGCGCGCCGGTGCTGGGCATCTGCTATGGACTGCACTTCATCGTGCATCACCTGGGTGGCAAAGTGAAGTCCGCGCCGCTGCGCGAGTATGGGCATGCGGAGGTGACGATCGAGGACGGCGCCACTGCTCTGTTCGCGGGCCTGCCGGCGACTCTACAAGTGTGGATGAGCCACGGCGACGAAGCCGAGGAACTGCCGGGAGGATTCACGCGGACGGCGATTACATCCAATGCGCTGGCGGGGATTGTGAACGAGAAGCGGCGCATCTGGGCGGTGCAGTTTCATCCCGAGGTGCACCACACGCCGCTGGGATCGCAACTGATTCGCAACTTCGTCTTCAACATTTGCGGAGCGGCTGGGGATTGGACGCCGGCGCACTTTATTCAGACGACGGTTGAGGAAATTCGCGTCAAAGTGGGCGCGGGGCACGTGATCTGCGGGCTGTCGGGCGGCGTGGACTCGTCAGTGGCCGCGGTGCTCGTGCACAAGGCGATCGGCAGCCAGTTGACTTGCATCTTTGTCAACAACGGAGTCCTGCGCAAGAACGAGTTCGAGAGCGTGCAGAAGAATCTGCGCGATAAATTGGGACTGAACATTGTGGCTGTGGACGCGAGTGAACGGTTTCTGGAGCAACTGGCGGGAGTCACCGATCCGGAAGCCAAGCGCAAACGGATTGGCGCCGAGTTCATCGCCGTTTTCGACGATGAGGCGACGCGCATTGCGAAGGAAACCGGCGGCGTGGACTGGCTTGTTCAGGGGACGCTCTATCCGGACGTGATTGAGTCGAGCAGCGTGAAGGGGCCGAGCCAGACCATCAAGAGCCATCACAACGTGGGCGGGCTTCCGCTGGGGATGAAGCTCAAGTTGATCGAGCCGCTGCGCGACTTGTTCAAGGATGAGGTGCGGCGCATTGGGCGCGACCTCGCCATGCCGGAGGACGTGCTGGGTCGGCAGCCGTTTCCTGGGCCGGGGCTGGCGGTGCGCATCCTGGGTGAAGTTACGCCGGACCGCGTGGCGCTGCTGCAGGAGGCGGACGAGATTGTTGTCGCGGAGATCAAGACGGCGGGGCTTTATTCGAAGATTTGGCAGAGCTTTGCCGTGCTGCTGCCGGTGATGAGCGTGGGCGTGATGGGCGACCAGCGGACTTACGCGTATACCTGCGCGGTGCGGGCGGTGCACTCCGAAGACGGCATGACGGCGGACTGGACGCCGCTGCCGTACGACGTGCTGAAGCGCATCTCCAGCCGGATTGTGAACGAGGTGCGCGGGATCAATCGCGTGGTTTATGACATCACGTCAAAGCCGCCTGGGACGATTGAGTGGGAATAGATACGAAATACGCAGGCCAATCTGACAGCTCCTGGCGCATCCTGGATATTATGGCATTTATTCGGCAGTATGCCATAATACTGTCTAGGTGACAGACAATGACGGAAACGGTTGTTTTGGGAGAAAGTGGCAGAATTGTGATACCGTCCGCGATTCGCAATGAGCTTGGCCTGAAAGCCGGGGACCGGCTTACAGTTATCAGCGACGGCGGAGCCCTCCGGATTTTGAGCAGGAAGATGGCACTGGCCGCTATTCGGGCCGACATCATCAAGCACCGAGGAAGCCTCGACGGAATCCTGGATGAATTCATGGCGGAAAGGCGTGAGGAAGCAGCGCGTGAATAGGATCGTCCTGGATTCCTCAGCGGTGCTGGCAATGTTGCTGAATGAGCCGGGAGGGGAGCGTATGGAATCCCTCCTGGACGCTCTCGGACGGGAGGCCCGGTTTCAGGTGGCAATCAGCTCGGTGAATTGGTGCGAGATTCTGACTCGAATGCAGCGAGAACAGGTGGGAATGTCATCCGAGAGGTTGTCGACAGTACTGGGGGGCGTCGATTTTTATCCGTTTGGTAAGGCTGATGCAGAAGCGGCCGCTGATTATGCACTCGTCAATCAGGCATTGTCTTTTGGGGATCGGGCGTGTCTTTCGCTCGCCAAGAGCTTGTTTGCGACGGCATGGACAACGGAGCGACTTTGGGCGCGGTGCGCGCTGGACGTCCCAGTGGAGCTGATTCGGCCGTAAATCTGGAGCGACCGACGCTACGCCGCTTTGGGCCGGGTGTACCATCCGAAGGCTGCTGTGCCCACCACGATTACTGCTAGCATGCCGATCCATGTGAGGCCGGCCATTTGGCGGACTTGCTCCTCGCGCGCTTCCACTTCGCGCATGTTGCGACCCGCTAGAACGAATCCGCTGGGTGCGCCGTTGCTGCCCTGAATCCGCTGGATCACCGCGGCGATGTGGACGCCGTTTTCCCGGCCGAGGATGGGCTGCCAGCTGATGCGCGCTTCTCCGTGCTGGCGCACATTGTCAAACACTCCGCTGGGCGGCACGGGGGTTTGCCCGTTGAGCTCAGCTTGCGAGGCAAGCGGATGGCCCTGGCCGTCGTAGACGATGACGAAGGGCGTGAGGCTGCGGGCCATGTCCACCTGCGCCGAACCGCCGGCGAGTGCGGGCAAAGCGCTCGGCTGGATCGTTTCCGCGGGATTGCCCTTTTCGAGCGCTGCTACTACATCGGTGGCCATGGCAATCTGCGGGTCATCGGCGCCCAGGCGGAGAACCTGCTGGGGAATGGCATAGAGGGCAAGCGCCAGGCCCGAGGCCAGCGCGGTGAGAATGAGCGCGTTGAAGACGAGGGCGGGACGGGCAAAGATGTCGCGCAGCATGGAGAGGTGCTCCTTGGTGAGTGATGTGACCAGGTCGCGGAGAACGAGTGGAATAAGGGTTCGGCGAGAAAGTGAATTGTCTCCAAGTGCGTCGCGGAGGGTTTGGCGCATGGAGGCCGCATAGCGCTCGCGAAAAGTTGCGGGATAGAAGCGAAGTGCGTATGCGTAAAGAAACTCGAGCCGGGCTGTGGTCATGAGCGGCCTCCGTGCGGGATCAGGCCGCGGGAGCGGGCGGAAGCCATGGCCGCATCGAGCCTACTCAGTTCCGCCGAGAGCATGGATTGACCTCGCTGGGTTAGGCGGTAATAGCGACGCCGCTCGTCGTCGGACGCACCCGTTTCTTCCACCAGGCTGTCACGCATCATGCGATCCAGGGAACCGTAGAGGGTTCCCGGGCCCATGTTGATGCCGCCGCCCTGGGACGAGCGGGCGTCTTTCATGATTAGGTAGCCGTGCTTCTCGCCTTCTGCGAGCGAGAGCAGGATTGAAAAAACAGCGGGGGTGAGCGGCGTCGCCGGCACGGTAGCAGTAGCCATGAAACGAATATATATCCATCGCGGATATAGAAGCAAATCAGGTAATTTTCCCAATCAAGTAGCGCGGCTAAACAAACCGAGAGGCTTTTTGAAGAAGGCAAAGGCGATCAGCAGGCAAGCTGTTCCGGCGCCGATGAAGATTGCAGACAAAAGCAGAACCTGAGCGAGCGGCGCTTTTGCGGCCCCCTCGCCAAACAGCTCGCTCATGAGAATCAAAGTGCCGATCGCCAGTCCGGCAACGGCCACTGAAACCCATTGAACCCATCGCCTCGATCGCGGCTGCGAGGCAGGGGGCTCAACGCTGGGCTTGTCGGTTGCGAAAGGCAGCAAGGCTACCGAAAGCGCAGCCTGCGAAGCGGCAATCAAGACAAAGCTCAGCAGAATGGCCAGGAAGTGCAGCGTGACGGACTGGATGAGCTGCTCAGGGAAGAGTGCAAGGATGAGGATGAACGCCAGGACGGCGATCACGGTCTTTGTGGAGTGCATGGGCGCGGCGGGGAGTTCAATGCCGCGGGCCGATCGGCGGACGAGGTAAACGGTGGCGAGCGAAATTGCGGCCATGGCGAGCATCAGCGCTGCAAGTTTGGCCGTTCCTGCCTTGCCCATCCAAATAGAGGTGTGGCGCGCCATGGCAATGGCGTCTGTGGCGAGCGCGACCAGGATGCCGAGCGGGATGGCGATCTGGGTGCGGGCCAGGAATGCCTGGTCGAATGCGGTGGGGCGTGGAGCACGATAGGGCCGAAACGCGCGCACCAGGGAAAGCACAGCCAGCAGAATGGAGAGGATCAGGCAAAATGAGCCGACCGCGTCGTATGGATCGTCGCCAAATGGGATGATCGGCGCGAGTGCCGGGTCGTGTTTTGCGGCCATGAAAAAGAAATAAAACACCAGGGAAAGGGCAAGAGCAGCAAGAGAGTTGAGTTTGAGTCGCAGGCCCATTGAACCTCCTTCGCGTTGTGCAGGATTCCGCCTGAAGACCGGAATTCCGGGCGGATTTCAATATATATCCACTACGGATATATCTGCAACAGAAATATTCGTGAATTCAAAGCAGAAGTCGTTTCGGGCTCAGGTAGCTTGAGGACGCAGAGTGGCCACTTCCCGCGCCAGTGCGTCAATGCGGGCCAGCAATTCGGCGTGGCGCTTGTCTTCTACCGAGGGTTCGTAGGCTTCCACGTAAAACGTCCCGTTGGGCTCCAGTTCGCATTTGCGCACTTGGTGGAAGTCCTCAAAGCCCTGGCGATGCACGACGGAGAGCAGCTCTTCGCGGGAGAGCATCTCGCGGTTCATGGCCTTGAGATCGATCTGGCCGTTGCGTATGAGGATGGTCGATCTGCCTTCGAGAGCGCGGGTGAGGCGCTGGGAGCGGAACAGGACGCGGACTACGAGCCAGTTGATGGCCAGCAGGCCGAATGCGCCGATAATGCCGCCGGTAACGGAGTTGTCGTCGCCGATGATGGCGTTCTGCACGGTATTGGAGAGCGAGAGCAGCACCACCAGGTCAAAGGGGTTGAGCTGCGCCAGTTCGCGCTTGCCAAAGACGCGCAGCAGCGCCACCAGGACCAGGTAAACGATGACCGGGCGCGCCAGCTTCTCCAGAATGGGAAGCGGCAGGTGGAACATGCTGTCAAATATTGGGGAGTGCATGGAACCGAGAATAATTGCTCAGCTATTTTCTTTCCAGGCGGATGATCAGATTTACATCGTGAGTCGCAGGGTCGGCGCGGACGTCGTAGGAGACCTTGACGCCGGCCAGGGTGCGCTGCAGGACGGGGTCGGAAGTTTGCGCCTTGTAGATGAAGCCGGCGACATAGCTGGCGTCAAATGGATCGCCGGGGAACATCTGCCAGTTGCGCATGAGCAGCTTGCGCAGGTCGTCGCTAACGTTGTCGAATTTGAGCAGGGCCAGGTGATAGACGGGGCCGGAATGGATGTCGACGGTGTAATTAACGACGCTCGCGGCTTCGTCGAATTCGGGGCGTTGCGTCATGGCGAAGTCGAGGTATCCCTTGGAGTGGTAGCGACCGGCGATAAGCCCCCAGATGTTCCGGATGGCCGGGCCCTTCAGGGTTCCGGCGGCCGAACTGGTCATCTTGTCGATTTCCGCCGGGGAAACAAGCGAGTCGGGCGGCAGATGGATGGCGCCAAGCTTGTAGAGGTGGCCTTCCTCGATGGTGACGGAGTAAGGAATATCGACGGCAACTGCGCCGATTTGCGGATCGCCCGAACGGACGGCATGGACTTTTACGGCCGCGTAGCCATCGTCAGCGTAAAAGGAGGTGAACGCGTGCTCCAGGTTGGCGGCGGAGTTTGCGGTGTCGAATGAAGTGCCCGACTGCTTGTCGGCGATAGCCTTGACCCTGTCCATCATGGCGGGAGAGACGCCCTGCAATTGGAGCATGCCGACGCGCACTGGAGGCGAGGCGATAGAGAAATTCATGGCCGAGATATTGCGGGTGCCTGCCTGGCCGAACGGCGTGGTTGTGATGGTGGCCTTGATGCCCTGGGCGGCGAGCATCTCCTCGAGCGTGCCGCGCACGCCGTCGAGCAGCGTGCCTTCCGAGGGAACCTTGCCGTGATAGAGAGGAAAGCGCTCGTGGAGTTTGGCGTCCAGCTCAGGGCTGGCGGTGAGGGGGAGGTTTTCCAGGCGGATGGGAAAGAGCGTCGATGACGGGATCAAGGTGTAGATGAGGTCGACGCCATCGAATTTGTAGGTGAGGTTATCGAACATGCCGGAGTCCATCAGGAGCTTGGATTGGTCGTTCATCTCGGCGGAAGTAAAGACGCCGCCCCTCTTGAGGCCTGCGGCGGCCAGCAATTCCTGATCGGTATATTCCGGGTCACCCTTGAATTGGATGGTTTTGGGTTGGAATTTTTGCGCTGAGACAGGCCTGCAAGCCCACACGAGGGCAACGGAACAGACAATCGCAAATATCGGCCTTCGCATGTTGGAAGAAGAGTATCAGATGATAAGGCGGGGATCGCCTGACGCCCGGAAGCGGGATCTGCTTGGATAGGTGAGCGATCCACGGTGCAGCCTAGACAAATGCAGCGAGTTAGCCCACTGCGCGGGGTTGGCGAGTTAGCGGAGGTTTCGGAGCGACGAATTCAGTCGATTAGGCGGGCACTATGCCGGCTTTTTCGCGGAAAAAGGGGAGGGACTTGGCGAGGCCCTCGGGGAGGGTGATTTGCGGTTCCCAGTCCAGCAGGGTGCGGGCCTTGGTGATGTCGGGGCGGCGGCGGGCGGGGTCGTCTTCAGGCAAAGGCTCAAAGCGGAGTTCGCTTTTGGAGCCGGTTGCTTCAATCACCGCCTGGGCACACTCGAGGATGGTGAACTCGTTGGGGTTGCCGATGTTGACGGGCAGATGCTCGCTGGATCGCGAAAGGCGCAGGATGCCTTCGATGAGGTCGTCGACGTAGCAAAAGCTCCTGGTCTGGCTTCCGTCTCCGTAGACGGTGAGGGGCTCGCCGCGCAGGGCCTGCATGATGAAGTTGGAGATGACACGGCCATCGCTGGGATGCAGGCGGGGCCCGTAGGTGTTGAAGATGCGCACCAGGTGGGTGTCCACGCCACGTGAGCGATGGTAGGCCATGACGAGCGCCTCGGCAAAGCGCTTTGCTTCGTCGTAGACCGAGCGGGGGCCGACCGGGTTCACGTTGCCCCAATAGTCCTCGGTCTGGGGATGTTCGAGCGGGTCGCCGTAGCACTCCGAGGTGGAGGCGTGCAGATAGCCGCTGCCGTATTTCGCTGCGATCTCCAAGGTGTTTTCCGTGCCGGCGGAGCCGACGCGCAGGGTTTCGATCGCCAGGCGGAGATACTCGGGCGGGCTGGCGGGGGAAGCGAAATTGAAGATGTAGTCGACCGGGCCGGGATTGAAGGGCTGACAGATATCACGCTGCTCGAAATGAAAGCGCGGCTCGCTGGCCAGATGCGCGAGATTTTCCGGGCTGCCGGTGGATAGATTGTCGACCCCAACTACGGTGTGTCCCTCGTCGAGGAGGCGATCGGTGAGGTGGGAGCCAAGGAATCCAGCAGCGCCGGTAACAAGTACGTGCATTCGAGAGAGTCCACTTCCAGGCTGAGAATGGGCAATTCCAGTCGGGCGCATTCCAACCTTGAGTGCATGGAATTTTGCGCTTTAGTCTCCCTAAGATACCATGCCGCGGGGCTTGCCCTGCTGCGCATGATAGCTGGCTGGGCGGCCCACGCTGACATAGGTAAACCCGTGATCCTGCATCTGTTTTGGCTTGTAAAGATTGCGGCCGTCGATGACGATGGGGAAGCGGACTGCCTGGTTGAGCCGGGGCAGGTCGATTTCGGCAAATTCCTTCCAATCGGTCAAGATCAGCACCGCATCGGCGTCTTTGGCCGCTTCATAGAGGTCGTCGGAGTAGCGCATCTTCTCTGAGGGGGGCAGCACCGCCTTGGCGCGTTCATTGGCCGCCGGATCGTAGGCCGTGATGCAGGTGCCGGCTTCGAGCAGCTTCTTGATCACGTCGATAGCCGGACTGTCGCGAATGTCGTCGGTGTCGCCCTTGAAGGCCAGGCCCAGGGCGGTGAGCCGCTTGCCGCGCAGAGTCCACAGTGCGGAGAGCACCTTGTTATAGAAGATGTTTTTCTGGGTTTCGTTAATGCTGCGGATTTCCTGCAGAAGCTTGAAGTTGACGCCGTGCTGCTGCGCCACCCAATGAAAGGCTGCCACATCTTTGGGGAAGCAGGAGCCGCCGTAGCCCAGCCCGGCGCGCAGGAAACGGGGGCCGATGCGGCTGTCAAGGCCCATGCCTTGGGCGATGTCTTCGATGTCCGCGTCAACGGCCTCGGCCAGGTTGGCGACAGCATTGATGAAGGAGATTTTCAGCGCCAGGAAGGCGTTGGAGGCGTGCTTGATGATTTCCGCGCTCTGCGCCGAGGTGACGACAATGCGCGCCGGGTGGGCGGTGCTGCAATTGCCGGGCAAGGAACCGGCCTGATCGTAGTAAGTGCCGGCGGTGAGCGGCTCGTAGATGCGACGGAGCACGTCGGCTGAGCGCTCGGTATTGGCGCCGATCACAATGCGGTCGGGATGCAGGAAGTCGCGGACCGCGGTGCCTTCGCGCAGGAACTCGGGGTTCGAAACCACGTCGAAACTCTTGGGGTCAACGCCGTGCCGGTGCAGCACGCGGCTGATCCACTCGTTGGTGTAGACCGGGACCGTGCTCTTTTCGACGATGACTTTGTAGGAACTGATGTGGCGGGCGATCTCAGAGACCACGGCTTCGACATAAGAGAGGTCGGCAGCGCCGGTATCGCCCTGCGGCGTGCCCACGGCGATGAAGATGGCCTCGCTGCGCTGGACTGCGCCGGCCAGGTCGCAAGTGAACTCGACGCCGCGGTCGCGATGCAATGCCAGCAACTGGGGCAGATGGTCTTCAAAAATGGGCACGCCGCCTTCGCGGAGGGTCTTGACCTTGGCTTCGTCATTATCGACACAGGTGACGCGGTGGCCCATCTCGGCAAAACAGACGGCGGCTACGAGCCCGACATATCCTGATCCGATGACGCAGATAGAGACTGATTTAGACATGCGCGGCTTGATCTCGTTTCTCGCAAAGCGGTGATTTCGGCGTATGGTGTTTCCGCATCTATGCAGTTTTTTCTAGGCTACCCGTTCGGGGCACTGCCGGCAAACATATCCTGCCGGCTTGAACCTAGCATACGGTACGTTGGTTTCGACGCGGGATAACTTTCCGGTCAGGAGGCTGGGAGCACGGGGCGATTTGGCGGCTTGCGCCGTCTGGTAGATTGGGCTTGCGTCTGGAGGTCGACCGGGATGGCGGTTTCGTGGCGGGAATCGGTGGTCGAGTACATTCGTGTCGAGGCGCAGCCGGTGGACAAGTTCGGCCATCAGCCTCGCCTGTATGCGCTTGCCTGCCGGGTGGGCGAGGGGACGGCATTCGACGACGACATTGTGTTTGCCGCGGCATGGATGCACGACCTGGGCGTGTTTCTCGGGCATCGGCCAGAAGATCCGGACCAGTTGGCGCGCTGGGATCACGTTCCCTACACCATTGCACGCACGCGGGAACTGCTGACGGGGTGGGGATTTCCGCCGGAAAAGCTGGAGGGCGTGGCGGAGGCGATCCGCACCCACCAGCCGCAGGATGAGCCGGTGACGACCGAGGCAATCCTGCTGCGGGATGCAGACATTCTGGAACAGCTGGGAGCGATGGGCGCGTTGCGGGCACTGGTCAAAATCGGACGGGACAGCCGCTATCACACTTATTCTTCCGTGATTCCGGTGTTGCGAAGAGCGGTCGAGGAACTCCCTGGAATGCTGCGCACAGCGAACGCGCAACAACTTGCTGGGCGAAGGGTTGAGCGATTGAGAATGTTGCTTGCTGCTATCGAGGAGGAGGCGGGTGCACTACTTAACTAGCGTATTCCATTTGGAAGTTGGGCGTCGATTTCAGGCGCAGACGATCGAGGTGCAAGCTCTGGAGCCAGATTGACGTTAGTTCGCCTTGCGTGGCAATGGCGCATCCGGTTCGGGCGGCGGCATTAATTTGAGGAGTTCGTCAGGATCGTAAAAGAACGGGTTAGAATCACGGCCGGCAATGTTTTCTGGATTGGTCTGGTCTGCCATCGGCCCTCCTCCCATGATGGCTGCTCTTCGCTGCAGTTCGATCATGTAACCCTTGTCCAGGACAATCTCCGCCGGCGTTGGTTCATTCAGCAACAAATTCCTGGGACCAAGATAGAGATAGGCATCCACCATCTTCGAGAATTTGAATTCCGCTTCGTCCGGCATTTCCGGGAAGGTGCCTTTCGCTTTGGCCGGGCCCGCCGGAAGCTTGCCGCCATCTGGCACCCCGAAGGTGACGTTCCCGGTGGAATAAGTCATGTCCAGCAAATCTCCCAGCCACGTGCCTTTCACTTCCTGTACCAGCGATGGAACGGGCCACGACGCCATTCGCGCCTCAAGACCGTCATTGAATCTCTCCAGCGGGGTCCAGTTGCCGAATCCCGTGTGATCGGCAATTACCAGGGTTACGCCCGGAAAGTCTTTCTCATAGAGTCCCACGCCCGTATTTTCCTCGTGAAAAAGATGCGCGGCGCCAAAAAGCATGAGCGCTTTAAGGTGTTTCGAGAGCACTTCTTTTTCCATCACGGAGGCAATGCTCGCGTCCCGCCCCGCCAGGAATTGGCCCTGTCCGAAGTCCTGGGGGCTCTTGATTTTGCTCCAATCGATGGGAGGGTCCGCGGCCAACACGCGGAGTTTCTTTTCCGGTAGGAGCGATTGATTCAGCCTGCGAAGCAGAGGAAAAAACTCATCGTAAAAGCCGGACACGCCGCACATGGGCTGGGTGGTGTTGCGCCACACCTGCCGCACTTCGGACAATGGGACATCGGCGCCCGCAATGTATCGGTCAAGAGTGGGCTGGTAGAGCGAATTGCCGCACTCCACGGCGATGACGTTTACCTTGCTCGGAAAGGCAGGATTGCGGATGAGGCGGAGAATAAAGTCGTCGAGATCCTTGTTGCCGTGCGCCGCAGCCATTCCAACGACTTCGTATTTGTCGAACGCAGCGAGAAGAGATATTCCGGCAACTTCGGGTTTCGGATTGGTCCCCTTGGGATTCGGAGCCTGTAGCTCCATCATGCCCTGGAGTGGCAGCGGGCTGTTAGCAGGTTCCTGCGCTGAACCTATCTCGCCGAAGAGCATTGTCAGGGACAGGAGCAAAAGAAAATGAGCTCCATTTACCGGCCTTCTCATTAGGAATCTCCTTTTTTGGGCAGGGCTTGCTGAATGGTATCGCTGATTTTTCGTCACTCATGGGAAACGCACTGGTAACGGGTGACCGGGAAGTTGCATGGGTGAGACCGAAGGTTCGCGCTACCATGAAGCTTTGCGAGAACCCAGCGTTGCATCGATGAGCCGCCTTGGCTGGATTACTGGTTCGACGCATATTGCTGGAATCTGTTTGCGAGCCGGAGGAAGCTCAGGATGATATTCAGGCGGACCGCGCTAGCCCTGGCTGCACTACTGGCCGCGGCGGCATTGCCTATGTTCGCACAGGTGGTGCCGTCGGCGGAGGCGGGCGGGTTACCGCTGGTGGCGGGCGCCGGCGTGTCTGGATTCAACATCGATTGGGGCCACGATTCGTTTGGGGTGACGCGCTACATGGAGGGCGCGACGCTGTGGATCGATTGGAATTTGACCCGACTGCCAGGGCCAGGCTTTATGCGCGGGCTTGGCGTTGAGTTGGAGGGCAGAGACATCAACTACGGCCTGCCCGCGTCCTTGTCCAATGCCGAACTGCACGACACGAGAACCAACATGCGGCAGGATACAGGCCTGGGAGGTGTGATTTACACCGTGCGCCGTTTTCGCAAGGTGCGTCCGTATGGCAAGGCTCTGGCGGGGTTGGGCAGTATCGATTTTCCTCCGCTGCCGGCCTCGCCGCCCACTTACCGGCACGATAATCGGACCATTACGGCGTTTGGCGCGGGGGCCGATATTCATGCATGGCGGGGTCTGTGGATGCGGGCGGATTGGGAATACCAGTTCTGGCCCGGGCTCTTTGGCAGATCGCACGATCTGACGCCGACAGGGATCACGATTGGCGCGGTCTGGGACTTCAGAGGCATTCATCTCCGCTAAGGAAGCTCTGAGGCAAGCGCTTTAATTGAGGCTGCTGTCCGAAGAAGCCCAGGAACGAGCAGAACATTTGCTTGACGATATTAAATTGAAGAATTAGGTTCCAACTAATACTAACCAGGTTGGCGTAGCGTCTCCCCTCTACACGATCTACGCGTTGCGATTCCGGATTGCGCGTGCCGGCCGGGTCCCAACGGTCTGTAGCACTCCTGGTATGGTCCGTGAGTTCCAGAGGAGATGCCCGATGCTCTTCAGGCTGCTTTCAAGGCTCCTGCTGACCGCTGTCTTCATGGCAGCCGCAATTCCCGATCATGCGCAATCTGTCTACGCCGCACGACAGAGCAAAGTGGACCTAGCCTTTGGCGGCGGGGGGTCTAACTTCGACCCGGACTTCGCACAGGGACCGGCGCCCAGATACCTGGAACAGACTGGAATGGGGCAGGGACGGCGCTGGGGCTATACCGTATGGGCCGACGCCGGCATGCCCTTCGGGCCGCGCTGGCTGCGTGGATTCCGCGCTGAAGTGCAATACCGTTCAGTTTATGCGGGAGTCATGGTGGAGCAGATGGGGCTCAAAGAGCAAACCGTTGGGGGAGGAGCGACCTACACCTTGCGCCACTGGCAAAGCCTGCGGCCGTACGGCAAGTATATTTTCAGTCTTGGAAGCATCTCATTTACTCCCATCCCGTTGCCCCTCGGAAGCTCGTACTCGCAGGATTCCCGGGCAGTGCAGGCACTTGGTGGCGGAATCGAGTTGCGCTGCTCGGAGCATATCTCGGCGCGCGCCGACTACGAGTACCAGTTATGGGGGCGGCTCCTGGGAGCTCCTGACTTTACTCCCCAGGGTGTGACCGTGGGCGCGATGTACAGCTTGCGGAAATCTGCTATCCGGTAACGAGCAGGAATTGCTCGGCAAGCTTCGACTCGTCTGCTCATGAGTTATAACAGCTCCTCCCTTCGAATTATCGGCGTATAACTCGAGACGGAGAAGTCATAAGCTAGTTATGTTGAGTTACGGCCATGGGAATTCCAGGCGAAGGCAAAAAGAATCCTGAGATGGATTTGGAGCGGGTGCTTCATCCGAGTCGGACGACCTCGGCGATGACAGGCTGCTGCCCCCCCTGCTTAATCTCATGGAGAACGTGATTACTTTCGCGCAATTGGCTTCGAACAGTGCGATCTGGCGGGAGCATGATTTGACTGCGGAACACGCAAGTAATACGAATGTGGACGAGGCAGGGTGTGCTACGTGCCTCAATCGAAATCCGATTTACTTCTGAACTAAATCAACCGATCTGTCTGTATCGCATTATGCAATTTGCGAGATTTTTCTAAAAGCTAAAGTAACTTGTTTCGCGTTAACAAGTACCATGCCTTGCGGGTACTATTTGACTATTTCCATTACAACCTCTGTTTGCCATACTCATGAGGCTTATGGGCCGTCTGGAGAGATAAGCAAACATGGGTGCAACTGTTCGCTTTCAGCAGATTCTCGGGATTCGTTTCATCGTTGGCAATACCAACGATGTGATCGACCTGGTCTCCGGAGACGGAGGTCTGGTGG
This sequence comes from Occallatibacter sp., assembly GCA_050013495.1. GTDB lineage: Bacteria > Acidobacteriota > Terriglobia > Terriglobales > Acidobacteriaceae > Telmatobacter. The sequence continues at coordinate 69,913 of JBEKFD010000001.1, forward strand.
TGGTTCCCGCTGCGCCCGCGCTGACCAATCTGAGCCATGACAAGGAGTACCGCGAGGCGTTGCTGGGCGCGGATTTCGCGCTCGCGGACAGCGCTCTGATGGTGGCTATGTGGAACTTTATCCAGGGGGACGAGATTCCCAAGCTTTCTGGATTGAAGTACCTTCGCGCGCTGATTGAGCGGCCGGAATTCTGTGCGGCAGGCTCCAGCTTCTGGATTATGCCGACGGTTCCATCGGCGCAGCGTAATGTGAAGTGGCTCAATAACCACGGAGTCCTGGTGGGCCCACAGAATGTATACCTGGCGCCCATGTACGGAGCGGCTGTCGAGGATCAAGTATTGCTGCACCAGCTTGAACGGCGCCGTCCGCGCCACATCGTGGTGGGATTGGGCGGCGGCACGCAGGAGCCGCTAGGCCTTTATCTAAAGCGGAATCTCAGTTACAAGCCGGTGATTCACTGCATTGGCGCGGCCATTGCATTTCTTTCCGGAGACCAGGTGCGGATTCCCGTGTGGGTGGACCAGGCAGGGCTCGGCTGGCTGTGGCGCAGCGCTTCCAACCCGCCGCGATTCATTCCGCGCTATTGGGCCGCCCGGCACCTTGCCGGCATGATGCTGCGCTATCGCGATCGCTTGCCTTCGAAGCCTTCGCACGCGGTTCCGTTGCGCGCCTCGCTGCCGCCTGCGCCGGTTAAGCCCTGAGAAATGCACTGCCTGAACGCCTTCGGGAAACGCTTTGGCGTAATTGAGCCGCTCGGCCGTGGTTTGGAATTCTTTCCATTTCGGATGCAGCGTATCGTAAATTGTTGCCCAACGGGCGCCGCGGCAACCATTGCACATCATAATGGTTCATCGAGTGCCATCCGGCATCTTATGGAGGGGTGCGGAACTTTTTCCCGAGGTCCGGGTTCCAATCGATGACGGCTCTCGCTAAAATCCGTCTAAATGGCTGACACCCATTCGAAATTGGGGAAAATTGCCAAACGGGTGGAGCGTGGCCAGCACCTCAGGCAGAGGAGAGCAATCGGCTTATGAATCAGTCATTTGTGAAGAGAATTTCCCAGCAGGCACTGTTGTGCGCCGGGCTTGTTGCCCTGTGCGGCACGGCTACGGTTGCACAGGGGCAGGATGCCGCCGCCGCACCCGCAGGAGCGCAGGCCGGTCAGCGCACAGACGGACAGATTGAGATGGACGTAGTTCACGCGCTCGACGCTTCCAAGGCGCTGAAAGAAGACATGATCACCGCCGCTACAATTCAGAGCGAGGTGACGCTTTCAGGAACGGTTTCGACCGAGGCCTCGAGCGAGCTGGCGGAGTCCATTGTCGCGCACGTGGCGGGCGTGACCAAGGTCAACAACAACTTGAAGGTGGGCAATCCGCAGGACGCGCAGGCCGCCGACCCGAACGCGCAGCAGATGGCGGACAACCAGCCGCAAGATGCAGCGCAGGCACCCCCGCCGCCCCCGAACGGCCAGCAGCCTATGCCGGATCAGGGGCAGGCTAACCAGCCCCCTGCTCAGGAGCAGTATCCGGATCAGGGTCAGGCTCAGGTGCCCCCTCCCCCTCCGCCTCCGGCGTATCCTCCGGCGCGGCCTCAGTATGCGCCGCAGCCTCAGTATCCGAACCAGTATCCGCCGCAGCAGCGGCAATATGCACAAGGACCTCCGCCTCCTCCGCCGGGGCCGCAATATGAGCAACCGTCAGGCCCTGTGACCATTCCGCAGGGAACTCTGCTTCAGTTGCGCACCGCCGAGGGCTTGACCAGCAAGAGGGCCAAAGACGGCGAGCCGGTGCAGTTTACTGTGATTCGCGATGTGGCGGTGGGCGGTGTTTTGGCGCTTCCCAAGGGCGCTACAGTGCATGGCGTGGTTTCCGAAGCCAAGCACGTTGGCGCAGGCGATCTGGGCGGAAGCTCGGAACTGGCGCTGAAGCTGACCTCTTTGGATCTTGGCGGGCAGAGTTATCCGCTGGATAGCGACCAGTTCAAGGTAAAGGGACCGAACAAGGCCGGCCAAACGGTGGGCAACGCCGTGGGCGGCGGAATTCTGGGAACCATTATCGGTTGCGCGGTGGGTCGCGGCTTCGGCTGCGCGGTTGGCGCGGGAGCAGGCGTGGCGGCGGGATTGGGCGCTTCAGCGGCTTCTTCCGGTCCGCAGGTGTGGATTCCGGCCGAGGCGCTGGTCACCTTTCACTTGAATACGCCGCTAACGGTGAACCCGGTGGGCCCGCAAGAAGCGGCGCGGCTGGCGCAGGGATTGTATTCCGGCGGCCCGAACCTCTACCGGCGTGGACCTTACCCCTACGGCGGGGCTTATTATGCAGGGGCCTATCCTTATGGATACGGTCCGGTGTACTACCGTCCGTACTTCATGGTGGGCGGGGTTTATTACTGGCGGTGAAGGCCGGGAACGGGGATTAGGAAACAGAGAACAGAAAAGCGCAGCGGGCATCCTGGGCGACGGGATGCCCGTTTTGCGCTGGGATGTTCCTGCGATTCGTCGAGACCGAGAATGCCCAACCGCGGGCGCGGTTCTGTTTCGTCTATAATGGCAGAGAATCGCGTCAGTCGAGATTTAAGCAAGAATTGCGCATCCGTGGGAGGTGCCCGCGCCAGAGCCGAGGCCAATTGGGCCCCAGCCGGCGGCGAGCAAAACCCACATCGCGCGTAGAGAGTAGAAGGTCCAGTTCATCCATGATTCGTTTCCTGCAAAGAGACAGCCGTGTTGTGAAGGCATTTTTCGTGGTCATCATCGGGATGGCCTCGGTGTCGATGGTGGTATACCTGATTCCCGGACTTACCGGCCAGGGCGCAGCCGCCGCCGATACGTATGCCGTTATTTATCCCCATTGGTACAGCAAGCTGCTGTCTTCCGGCTCCACGGTGAGCCAGCAGAAGGTGGAGAAAATGGCGCGGGCGCAGTTGGCGCAGCAGCGCTATCCAGACAACCCGATGATTCTCGGGCTGTTTGAAGATCGCGTCGGCAAGCAGTTGGTTCAACAGCAGATTTTGCTGGATGAAGCAGAGAAGCTTGGCATTCGCGCCACCAACGACGACGTGCTCGCCTACCTGCAGACCGGCCAGGCCGGCGAGGTGCTCTTTCCCGGCGGCAAGTTCATCGGCGAGGACCAGTACTCCAACCTGATCGCCACGCGGTTTAACATGTCGGTGCCTGAGTTTGAAGACAACGTGAGGGACGACATCGTGATCCGGAGGCTGCAAGCGCTGATTACGGGCGGCGTGACGGTTGGCGACAAGGAAGTCAGCGAGGACTATCGCAAAGGAAACATCAAGGTGAAGTTCGACTACGCGGTGATCTCAGCGGACGAGCTGCGCAAGGGGATCAACCCTTCAGACGGCGACCTGGAGACTTTCTTCAAGAAGAACGCGGCTCGGTATGCGTCGGCGGTTCCTGAAGAGCGGAAGATCACCTACTTTGCCTTTACGCCCAACGATCTTCCGGGCGGCGTTCCGCAGCCGACGCAACAGGAGATCCAGGCATACTTCAATCAGCACAAGGCCGAGTACTCGACGCCGGAACAGGCGCGGTCGCGGCACATCCTGATCAAGGTGGCTCCGGGCGCGGACGCCAAGACGGATGCGGCGGCGAAGGCCAAGGCGGAGGATCTTCTGAAGCAGCTCAAGGGCGGGGCCAACTTTGCCGACCTGGCTAAGAAGAACTCCGACGACCCAGGGAGCAAGGATTCCGGCGGCGAACTGCCGTTTGCCCAGCACGGCACCATGGTGCCCGAGTTCGACAAGGCGATCTTCTCGCAGAAGATCGGCGATATCGAGATTGTGAAGAGCCAGTTCGGCTATCACATCGTTCAGGTGGAAGAGCGCAAGCCGGCGCACGAGCAGGACCTGAGCGAGGTGCTGCCGACGATTCAGGCAACGCTGATCCGGCAGAAGGCGGCGGCGGCGGAAGAGAATTTTTCGCACACGCTGGCCTCGGAGGCTATGAAGGACGGCCTGGAGAAGACCGCTGCCGCGCATCATCTGGAAGTGGTGACTACGCCGCTGATCGGCAGGCAGGGAGTGATTTCGGCGCTGCCTGACGGGGCGCAGGTGATTTCCAAGGCTTTCGAATCGAAGCAGGGCGATCCGCCGCAGGCTGCGCCCACCGGCGAGGGCTATGCGGTCTTCCAGGTCACGGGCATTCAACCGGCGCACGCGCCCAACTTTGCCGACTGGAAGACGCATGTGCTGGACGACTATCGCGATGAGCAATTGCCGCAACTGGTGGATGCCAAGACCAAGGAACTGGCGGACAAGGCCAAGGCCTCAGGCGACCTCGCTAAGGCCGCCAAGGACCTGGGCGCGACGGTGAAAACCAGCGACCTGGTAGGGTCTTCGGGCCAGGTTCCGGATCTGGGGCAGGTGGCGCAGGTTGCGCCGCAGTTGCTGGAACTTTCGGTGGGCGCCATCAGCGGGCCTATCAACGCAGAGCGCAATGGTGTGGTGGCAAAGATACTGGACAAGCAGGAGCCCACCGCCGATGAGATTGCGAAGAACCTCGACCAGACGCGCGACCAGATGCTGGAGCAGCGGCGTCAGGATGCGTTCAGCATCTTTCTCAGCGGCATCATGGACGAGTACAAGAAGAAGGGGCGCATCCGGATGAACGCCAAAGCGCAGCAGGGGCCGCAGATTCCGGGGATGTAGGCTTGGATTCGATTAGCCGAAATGAAGGGCCCGCAATCTTGATGGTTGCGGGCCTTTCTGCTTGTGCGGAATCATTGCGGGGTTTGCTGCCGCAAGCCGGTGGTTTGGAACGGCAGGCCGGTGACGGGCCAGTGGTCAGGCTGGGCATCCACGTTGGGCGCGATGGAGCCGCCGGGCGCGGACGCTGGGGCGACGGTGACATTCCAGCCATCGACGACGACCAGCGCGGCCTCTCCGCTGAAGGACCGGATATCGGCTTCGATGGTGATGGTGCGGGTTTCGTTGGGAACGAGCGAGACGTAGTTGTCGCTGTAGTAGACAGGCAACACGCGTTCGCCTGAATGCGCGCGGCGCAGTTGCAAATGGGCCATGAGCGCGACGTGCGTGGTGGGATTGTGGAGCGTCACCGCGAGCAGCCCCATGTTGGCGCCTGCATCGCCGAGGGGGCCTTTGTGTTCCAGCTTGGCATCGAGCGTGACCTTAGGCATATCGCCGAGGTCGGCAAGGTCGTCGGGCTGCTCGGGGAGCGCTTGCCAGTAGAAGTTGGATGAGATGAGCCTGCCTTCCGCGTCTTTGAGGTCGAGCTTGGTGAAATGAACCGCGGAGATTCCAGCAGCGAGTTCGACGGAGCCAAGCGTGGTTGCAGAAGATGGAGGCGCATTCACGGGCATGTCGCGCTCGGAGGCCAGCGAGCCGTCGAGGTTGTACATGGACAAATGCGCGACCGCGCCGGCAAGAGGGTCGGGCCCATTGTTGATCACCTGCGCTTCGTGGGTGGCTTCGTTGAGCTGGATGTGCACCAGCTCGCCGGCTTTCTTTACGGCGAAGAGCGAAGAATTCGGCTCAAGGTCGTAGTGATAAAGCTGCCACACGAAGCTGGGCTGTGCGGGGTTGCTCATCCAGGTAATGACGGCGGTGGTGGGATGGAAGAGCTGTGCGTTGCGGCCTTCGTACATGGCGCGGTAGGACTCGTAATTCATCAACTGCGCCTTGCGGACAAAGTCGGCTAGGTTGGCCACTTTTCCGTAGCGCGCCGCTAGGATGACGGGGAATTTGTCTCCGGCTGAGGCACCTTTAGCCAGGTCGTGCTCGGCCCAGTCGTCGGTGATAGTTTCCCAGTCTTTTTCGGGCATCATGCCGTGAATGGATTCGAGCGTGGGTACGGAAACAGTACCGGTTTCAGTTTTGAAATAGTCGTCGGTGACGCGATAGAACGCGCGCGGCGTGCGCCAGAAGTAAGGGCCGCCAGAGCGCACGCCTGCGCCATCGGTGGAACTGGGCTGATAGCGCCGCGTGGGTTCGAGCTCGGCCATCAGCTTGCGCAAGGCAGCATCGATCTCCGGTGGCGGAAAGCCCTCGTTCCGGGCGCACCACAGCATGATCGCGGGGTGGTTGCGAAAGCGCAGGATCTTTTCGCGAACATTGGCGACATAGGTGTCGAGATCGGGGGGATTGGGGCCGTCACTGGGATTGGGCTGGAAGAATTCGTCCCAGATCATGATGCCGTATTTGTCGCAAAGCTCGTAGAAGTCTTCGCCGGTTGACTGGCCGACCCAATTGCGAATGAGGTTGAGATTGGCGAGCTGGTGCATGTGGATTTCGGCATCGAGGCGTTCGCGGGGGATGCGCTTGAGGGCTTCGTCCAGGCCCCAGTCGCCGCCGCGAATGAAGACGGGGACGCCGTTGACGGAGATGGTGAGCGTGTCGGTTCCGGGAACGCTGTAAGTGATTTTGCGGACGCCGAAGCTTACGTCCTGGGCGTCGGAGACTTTCTTGCTGATTGCGAAGCTGAGGTGCAGCTTGTAGAGGTTCGGCGGGCCGTATCCGTTGGGCCACCACAGGCGGGGATGGTCGACGTGGAGCGCGAGTGTCGTCTTAGGGTCGAAGCTGACCAATTGGGCGCTGTGCGGGGCGATTTCGACAGGCTGCTCGAAGGCGATGGGTGTGACAACGCCGGCAAGCGCTGTCTTCCCCACTTCATCGCTGGGGCGAATCGTGCCCTGCAGCACGCCCTTGATCGGCTGATCGGTTACATTCTCGACGGTGGCTTGCACGCCGATGTCGGCGGAGTCGGTGCGCGGCAGAGGAAGGTCGGTGGTGACGAGCGGGTTCTTCACCACGACGGGGCCGGTGGCGGAGAGGAACACCTTTTGCCAGATGCCGGTGTCGCGGTCGCGGATGGCGGGAATCCAATCCCAGCCGATGGTGCAAAGGAAGGTGGGGCCGTCGAGCGCGGTCTCGCCGCCGTTCCCTCCCATTCCGTTGGTCAAAGTGTGTTCGTGGGGAATGCCGGGGTGGGGCTGCGGCGCCACCAGCACGGCGAGGACGGCTTGCTTGCCGGGAGTGACGTTGGCAGTGATGTCGAAGATGCCGCGGACGAATGCGCCGCGCGTGGCGCCGACCTGGACTCCGTTGACCCAGACGGTAGAGGCGAAATTGATGCCGTCGAAGTTGAGCCAGATGCGCTGGCCGGCGTAGGCCTTTGGAACATTGAGAAGCGTGCGGTACCACCAGGAGGTCTTGTTCAGGCTCTCCGGGATGTTTTCAGGCCGATTGTTCTCACCGTAGAGCGGCTCGGGATAGATCTTGTTGTTGACTAGCGTGGTGAGCACGGTTCCGGGAACGGTGGCTGCGTACCAGCCCGCGGTGTTGAATGCGGCTGCGGAGACTTCGGCGCCGGTTTGCGGGACTTTGGAAGCGTCCTGCAACTGCCAGCCGGAAGATACGGGCATGGGCGCGGGCAGGGTGAATTGAGCCGATGCAGCTATTGAGGGCAGAAGGGCTGATATCGATACCAGAGCAAGAAGAATTGGACGTGCGCTACGGATTTGCAAGGGAGTATTTCCTCGGTTTTTCTGGAAGGCCGTGCGGCAGCCTCCGCGGGACACACGGATTATAACCGCCTTGAGCCTGTGGCATCGCCGATGCCGAGCAGTGCATTGGATAATGGAGTTATGGAATTCTCGCGATCGTCCGGCGTTCTTCTGCATGTGAGTTCACTGCCTTCGTATGGGGGAATCGGCGACCTGGGCCCTGCGGTCTATGAGTTTGTCGCATTTCTTGCCGCGGCCAAGCAGCATGTTTGGCAGGTTCTGCCGCTCTGCCCAACGGGATTTGGCAACTCGCCCTATGCGGGTTCGTCGGCGTTTGCGGGCAATCCGTTCCTGATTAGCCTCGAGATTCTGGCCGGCTGGGGATGGATCGCGGGCGAGCGGATCGCGGGGCTGGCAGGGCGTGGCGGTAACGTTGATTTCAACGAGGTGGAGACGCGCAAGCTGCCGCTGCTTGAGGAGGCTGCGGGGAACTTTCTTGACCGCGGGCCGCACGATGCGAAGCTGGCGGGGCAATGGGCGGAGTTCGAAGAGTTCTGCAAGGCAGAGACCGGCTGGCTGGTCGATTACGCCTTCTACGCGGTGTTGCGAAGGGAATACAACACCGGCGCGTGGACCGCTTGGCCCGAACCGCTGCGCAAGCGGCGGCCGGAGGCGCTGGCGCAGATTGCGCAGCAGCATGGTCGGGCGCTTGCGCGGGAACAAGTGCTGCAGTTTGCCTTTGCCAAGCAGTGGAAGGACCTGCGCACGGCGGCGGCGGCGTATGGGATTCGCATCCTGGGCGATGTGGCGATCTTCGTGAACATGGATTCAGCGGATGTGTGGGTGCACCCGGAGATCTTCGAGCTTGACGAGGAGCTGAAGCCGATGCGCGTCGCCGGCGTGCCTCCGGATTATTTTTCGCCAACGGGGCAGCGGTGGGGCAATCCGCTTTACAAGTGGGATGTGCTGGAGGAGAGTGGCTTCGACTGGTGGGTAGAGCGGATTCGCCGTGCCTGCGCGCTCTACGACATTGTGCGGCTAGACCACTTCCGCGGTTTCGAGGCGTACTGGGCGATTCCGGCGGAAGAAGCGACAGCTATCAATGGCGCCTGGATCAAAGCGCCGGGGTTGAAGCTTTTCAAGGCGCTTGAGGCGGCGCTGGGACCGCTGCCGCTGGTGGCCGAGGATCTGGGAATCATTACGCCTGAAGTGGAGGCGCTACGGGTGGAGATGCAGATGCCGGGAATGAAGGTGATCCAGTTTGGTTTCAGCGACAAGAGCGCGCACATGCACCTGCCACAGCAGTACACGCCAGGCACCGTGGCGTATACCGGCACGCACGATAACGACACCACGCAGGGTTGGTGGAACACGGCCAACACGGGGACGAGGAATTCAGTCGAGGCGCTGGTTGGGCCGGTTGGTGGGCGTCCGGTGTGGCCGCTGATCCGCGCTACCGAGGGGAGTGTGGCGGAACTGGCCGTGGTTCCTGCGCAGGATTTGCTGGAACTGGGCTCGGAGGGTCGCATGAATACGCCGGCGGTGGGTGCGGGGAATTGGGGCTGGCGCGCGCCGGAAGGAAGCTGGAAGAAGGAGATTGCTGAGAGGCTGGCGGGGATCGCCGAGGTGACGGATCGGGAGAACGATCCGCTGGCGAGGCCCGTGGACGAGTCTTAGCCGGTGGGAAGGATTTTGCATCCCCTCGGCGGCTAAAGCCGGAAGTCAAAATTCAAACTGAATGTACGGGCTGAAGCCCGTACCCTTCAAGCTTAAGCCCGTGCCCTTCAAGATCAGGCCCAATCCTGCAGGGTTAGGCCCGAACCTCAACACACAAAGTTTTTTGTCAAGCTCTTAGAACCAGCTGCGCGGAAACTCGTAGACCTGCAGCATCTTGTCGATCAGCGCGCGGGCTTCGTCTTCGGTAACTCCCTTGGCAAAGCTCTCCGACCGGTTGTTGGCTTCGAAGCGGATGCGGCTGGAGTTCGGGTTCAGGACGGACTGTTGCGTGATCACGCGCGTGTGGGGAATGAATCGCATGCGATTGATCTCGTTGGTGTGGAAGGTGCGCGTAGTCAACGCGACTCCGAACACGCTGCTCTCGATTTTCACCTCGGGAGGATTCAGCGTGACGACCGTCTTGCCGGTCAGGGTCCATGCCAGCCAGCAAACGAAGTAGAGAAACCCAACTATGTAGATTCCGATGGCGATCTGCTGCAGGTCGAAGTTCGTATCTTCGGGGTGGGGGCCTGCCAGCAGGTTCCAGTAGCGAACGGTGGCCAGGATCAGCCAGATCGCAACCAGCGGCCCATAGATGGCGGCAAACGGACCGCGGCGCACCGGGATGGCGATGCGGATTCCCTGCTCCGCCTTCTCAAACGTGATTCTGCCTTCCAGCGTCTCGTACATTGGACAGGCTCCTTGCCTAGAGATAGTAGCGCGCTCTACACTGGGGCGGCCACTGATAAAGCCGAACGCGCCTCAAAGGTATAAAGAGCGCGCCTGTTCTGGCTCCGGGTTGAATTTTTCATGCCGCGTCACCGCCTCTTGCAAGCCGCTTCATTCCGTTTTTCCGTTTTTGGCGTGGCGTTGATCGCCGCGCTTTGCGGTCCTGGTCGCGTGTGCGCACAGAGCGCCAGCATTTTCCGCAACACCGATCCGTCGGTGGCTTATGTGGGCTCGAAGACCTGCGGCGAGGCCGGCTGTCATGCGGAGATCAACCGCGAGTATTTACCTTCGCCGCATGGGCAGTCGATGACGCTGGCCAACATCCCCAGCGACCTGGCGCGCGTGCACAAGCCGGTCGCTGTTTTCAATCCCAAGAACAATCGCTATTACACCGTCTACCAGCAAAATGGCGATCTCTATCAGAGCGCCTATGAACTGGATAAGAATGGGCGCAGGATTTACGACATCGCTCACAAGATCGACTATGTGGCGGGCGGCGAGAGCGTCGGCTACAGCTATTTGTTTCAGGTTGGACCATGGATAATGCAGGCGCCGCTGAGCTACTACGCGCATTCGAAGACCTGGGAGTTGTCGCCGGGATATGTGGCCGACGATGTGGGTTTTACGCGGGTCATGACGACCGGTTGCCTGCTCTGCCACAATGGCGAACCGGACCCGGTGGCCAAGCGTGACGGCATGTTCAAGGACCCGCCGTTCCGGTTCGGCGAACTGGGAGTAAGCTGCGAGACTTGCCATGGGCCGGGCGCGCTGCATGTGAAAGAGATGGAGGCTCAAAGGGCGAGTAAACAGGCGCGCGTGCTGGATGCACACGAGGTCGATACGTCGATTGTGAATCCGGCAAAGATCCCACGGCGCCTAGCCGACGACCTTTGCCAGGAGTGCCACCAGGCGGGCGATGCGCAGGTGATTTATCCGGGCAAGTCGGTGCTCGATTACCGGCCGGGAACTCCGCTGGCCGACACGATTGCGATTGTGAAGCGCCCCATCAAGCCAGAGCAGCGGGAAGAGGCCAATCGCCTGGAAACCAATCCGCCGATTCGCGGCAGCCTGGAACAGCCGCTGTGGTGGAAGAACTCCACGCTGGAACTGAGCCGGTGCTACCAGGCCAGCCATGGACAACTGACCTGCTCTACCTGCCACTCGATCCATCACCCCCCCAATCCCGGGGAAGAGAAGGCGGCCTATCGCGCGGCGTGCCTTACCTGCCACACGGTGCAGAGCTGCACGTTAAAACCGGAAGCCCCGAAGCGCGTTGCGGCGGCCGACTACTGTATCGAGTGCCACATGGAGAAGCGCCCGGTGGCCGGCATTGCCCACTCGAATGACACCAAGCATCGCATTGTCCGTTATCCAGGACAGCCGCTGCCGGAGGTCGCGTTCGAGCAGCCGCCGCCGGACCTGCCGGGCCTGCTGTGGATGAACCGGCCCACGTCCGAGCCGGACCCGCGGATGCCGGACTTGGCGCAGCTTGAAGCATATTTCACGGCAGCGCGAAAGGATCCGAGTTTGTGGCCGCTGTGGTTCAGAAAACTGAGTGGGCTGAGCAAGACGGAGCCCGACGATCCGACTGTGCTGGCGTCGCTGGGCGCGGTCGCACTCGCGCAGGAAAAAGACAACGCCAAGGCTGCCCAGGATTTCGCGCTGGCGATCAAGAACGGGTCGGAGGAGCCGATCACATTTCTGAATCTAGCCACGGCATTGGAAAACCTGGGACGTGGGACGCAGGCAGAGGGAGTGCTGGAGCGAGGCGTGGCGGCTTATCCGTACAACGGGCTGCTGACGGCGAGGCTCGCGCAGCAGTACGCGATGGATGGGCAGACGGATCGGGCGCGCAAGCTGGTGGAGAAATACCGCGCGGTGTTTCCGGAGGACACAAATGTGCGCGAGGTGGAGAAGCATTTGGAGGGTGCCGCGAAGGTCGATCCGCTGACGGCGCCAGGGCGTTCGGCGCCGATCGCGGCGCCGAGATAGGTCCAAACCCACCCAAGCGACAAAAACAAGAACGTCGCTAGGATGGGGCACCGGCGTTGTGGATTTGGGTGTACCGATGGGCTGAGCCCTTTGTTCCTATAAGCAAATATTGTTATCCTTGCGGCACATGGAAACTGCCGCAATTCAAACGCATGGACTGACGAGGCGCTTTGGCGCGCTGACTGCTGTGGAGGATGTCACGCTGAGCGTGGCGCCGGGACAGTTTTTCGGTTTTCTGGGACCGAACGGGGCTGGGAAGTCGACCACCATTAAAATGCTGACCGGGTTGCTGGAGCCGACCGCGGGGACGGTGGAGATTCTGGGCCAGCCATTCGGGGCCGGGGCGCTGGATTTGAAGCGCCAGATTGGCGTTGTTCCCGAAGGAATGGCGCTGATGGGGCGGCTGACGGCGACCGAGTATCTGCACTTTGTGGGCCGCATGTACGGCCTGGACCGCCAGACGACCAACCTGCGCACCCAGGAATTGCTGGACTTTATGCAGTTGGCAGATGAGAACAAGAAGCTGGTGACGGACTTTTCGCACGGCATGCAAAAGAAGCTGGCGCTGGCCGCCGCCGTGATTCATGGGCCCAAGGTGCTTTTTCTGGATGAGCCATTCGAGGGTGTTGACGCCATTGCGGCGGGGATGCTCAAGAACATGCTGACGGGGATGATCAATCGCGGGGCAACCATTTTTTTGACTACCCACGTGCTGGAAATTGTGGAGCGGCTGTGCAGCCACGTGGCCATCATAAGCAAAGGGCGGCTAGTGGCGAATGGCTCGCTCGAGGAGTTGCGGGCCGGCGTGGCTTCAACGCTGCCGGGGGCCGAGCAGGAACAGCGGCTGACGCTCGAAGAGATATTCCTTGCGATTGTAGGCGGCGTGCAAGAGAGCACGCAGGAGCTGACATGGCTGACCTAGGCGGCGCCGATCTCGACGGGTTGGGCGGGACGGCGGCGATGCATGCGGGCGGCATGCTGGGCCCACTGGCGCGGGCACAGTATGGGGCGCTGGCACGGCTGCGCTGGCGCATGTTTTCCAATGGAATGCGTTCCAACAAGGGCATGCTGGAACTGGGCGCGCGGACGTTCTCTTACATCGTCTACGCCTTGATGGGACTGGCCCTTGCCGTGGGCGCAGGTCTCGCGACCTATTTCCTTGCGGCCGGAAATCAGTGGCGTTTTTTGCCGGTGCTGTTCTGGGTGCTGGCGTTTCTGTGGCAGGCAATCCCGGTAATGCTGGCCTCGTTTCAAGAGCAGTTTGACATGGGCATTCTGTTGCGCTTTCCGGTGCGCTTCGGATCGTACGTTTTGCTCTACCTGGTGTTCGGGCTGCTGGATATTTCGACGATTCTCGGCGGGTTGTGCTGCGCTGGCATCTGGTTTGGAGTGGCCGCGGCACGGCCCGGGCTGCTGTTGTGGACGACGCTTGCACTGGCGGTGTTTGCGGCTTTCAACATTCTGCTGGTGCGGGCCATTTTTGTATGGATCGATCGCTGGCTGGCGCAGCGCAAGACGCGGGAAATTCTGGGGGCTGTCTTCATGGTAGCGCTGCTGAGCATGCAATTGCTCAATCCGACGCTCTACCAGACCAGGCACTCAGGCAAGAACTCCCCTCGGCAGCAGGTGGAGCAGATTAATGCGGCCAAGACGCGCTACAAACCCTGGTTGAAGAAAGCCAACGGAGTGCAGAAGTGGCTCCCGCCTGGGCTTGCGGCGCTGTCGCTTCGCGAGGCCATCGAGGATAGGCCCGTGCAGGGGCTGGGTTCGTTGGGCGTGCTTGGCCTATATGCATTGGCTGCCGGCGGCGTGCTCGCGCTGCGGCTGAAGGCTGAATACCGCGGCGAGAACCTGGGCTCGGCGCCAGCGAGGGACAAGGCAGCTGTGAGCCGGACGAGGGCTGTGGCAAGCTTTCCCGGAGCTGCTACAGCAGGCAGAGAAGCAGGCTGGGCGCTTGGCGGGATCATGGGCGGGTCGGGGCCCATCGCCGCGGTGATGGAGAAGGATGTGCGGTCGCTGATGCGTACGTTGCCCCTGCTCTATGCCATCGGGGCGCCGCTGCTGCTGGTGCTGGTTTTTTCCGGGGTGTTTATCAAGAACGGAGCCGCGCAAGCGCCGATGTTTCCCCTGGCGCTTCCCATTTGCATGGTCTATGCGCAACTGGGATTCACGCAGGTGTTTTATAACAACCTGGGCACTGAAGGGGCGGGGATCCAGGTGTATTTTCTTTCGCCGACGCCCTTTAGGACCGTTTTGCTGGCCAAGAACCTGCTGCACTCACTGTTATTTGCGGCAGTGGCGGTGCTGGCCGGCGTTCTTACCACTCTGCGGCTGGGGGTTTCAGACACTGCGGTGATTGCGGCGACGGCAGCGTGGCTGCTGTTTTCGCTGCCATGCAATCTGACTGCGGGCAACCTCTTCTCGCTCAAAATGCCTTATCGCGTGAATCCGGGCCGTATTGCGCGACAGCGCGGATCGCAGGCTAATGCGTTGCTCAGCCTGCTGGTGCAGTTGTGCATCCTGGTAGTGGGCGCGGCGGTCTTCTCCCTCGTCTGGTTCCTGGATCGGATGTGGCTCGCGACGCCGATTTTTCTAGTGCTGGCAGTGGGCGCGGTGTTTGCATGGAGACGCGTGCTGGAAAGCGCCGATGCGATTGCCTACGGGCGCAGGGACGAGCTGATGGGAACGCTGATGAAAGAAAGCTGAGGGATGTTAGCTGACCGTTAGAAACAGATAACTATCGGAGACGAGCCCGCGGTTACCAGCGTTGCCTGATCGTTGATAACTGATAACTCGTTTACGATGCATGTGGGAAAGGGCGGTGAAGCTGAATGACGGGTCTGCGGTGGTTGGGCGCGCTTGTTGTGGGTTCTTCGCTCTCGCTTCTGGCGCAGCAGACAGCTTCGCCGCCAACGGAACACGGTCAGTCCGCTCCTTCTGCGCCGGCCGCCCCGCGAACGCTGATACCACGCACGGCCGAGGAGCGGAAGCGCGCCTATCAGGCCGCACACCGCATTGTCCTCAATGTCATGGCGACCGACGCATCCGGCAAGCCGGTTCAAGGACTCAGCGAGCAGGATTTTACGCTGCTCGACAACGGACAGCCGCAGAACATCGCTTCCTTTCAGGCTGTGGAGGGCGATGCGGCGCGAGCCAGTGTCCATGCAGTGCTGGTTCTGGACACGGTGAATAGCACTTCGAGGAATGTTGCTTCAGAGCGAAGGGAGATAGAGAGGTTCCTGGGGATCAACGAAGGCCGGCTTGCATACCCTATCTCGATAGGCGCGTTGTCGAATGCAGGATTCGTGATCGGCGAGCCTTCCCAGGACGGCAAAACACTGATCGCCGAGTTGGGACGGCTTGCGCAGGATGTGCACGCGAAAACCTGCACCGATTAAGCAAACGAAGCGGGCGCGATGAACCCATCATCGGCCGTTGTCACTGCCGATGGCCAGGCCGTGATTCAGACCGAGAACCTGATGGTTCGCCTGGGTAATTGCGAAAACCGGCGTTATAAGCTTTCGATTTCGCAACTCAACCTGCTGGCGAAGCAACAGGCCGACACGCCCGGTAGAGTGATTCTCATCTGGATTGGCGCGGGCTGGCCGCAACTTACCGGCCCCGAGTTTCGTCCCGACACGCCGGTGGCGAAACAGGCATTCTTCGATTATCTTGTCGATCTCTCCACTTCGTTGCGGGAAGCGCGGATAACGGTGAATGCGGTATCTTCTCCCGAGAGCTTGCGCGCTGCGGATCTATCGAAGAACCCCGGCAAGGCGCTACTGAGCGGCGCGGCGACGGAAGAGCAGGCGAGTGCGGCCAGCCTGGCTCTGCCGGTTCTTGCGCGCATGACGGGCGGCCGCGTGCTGGACGAGAGCAAAGATATCTCGGCGGGCATTGCCGCGTGTCTTGCCGATACCGCGTCCTATTATGTGTTGTCGTTCGATTCCGCGCCCGCCTCCAGACCCGGCGAATATCATTCGCTGGAGGTAAAGGTGAACAGACCGGGAGTTACCGTGCGAACCAGCACCGCATATTACGCGCAGCCCTGAGTTATAGCGAGTTACTCAACGTCAGCCCAGTTATCCTCCGGGTTGCGGTCGATGAGTTTGCTGTAGGGGTCGATGGCGGCGCGCGTGGGCGGCTCATCTACCACAAACGTAAGGGTAGTGTGCGGTTGCGTGATCCACACCTTCTCAGTGTGCAGAGGCTCTTCGCTGTCCTTCTTTCCTTTGAAGACGCCCACCTCGATCAGGTCGTGAATGGGAATCTCGGTTTCCGCGCCTTCGCCGTTGGCGCGCATCTTGCGCGCATCCACGACCAGCGTCACCTTGTATTTGTGATCCGCGGTGGGCTGCACCTTGGCGGAGACCGCCTTGTTGTCATAGAGCGTGATGGTCTCAAACATGTCGGTGATCATGTACTGCAGATCGGGCGGCGTCTGCTTGCGCAACTCGTCCATCAGGCCGCGCGTGTCAGGATACGGCGGTCCATTCATCTTCCACTTATCGAGAAACGACTTCAGCGCCAGGTTCAGCTTGTCTTCGCCAATGGCATCGGAGAGGGCGTAGAAGGCCATAGAGCCCTTCTGATACCACACGTACGGTTCGTTCTGGACCAGCACCAGCGGCGGTTCGTGGCGCACCTCGCCGGCACGGCCCCGCAGGTAGCCATCGAGCTCATGTTTCAGGAATCGGCGCATGTGCGCATCGCCGTACCTGTGCTGCATCACGCGTAACGCGGAATATTCGGCCAGGCTCTCGGACATCATGTTGGAGCCTTTCTCAAGGCCCCCGATCAACTGGTGGCCCCACCACTGATGGGCAAGTTCGTGCGCGGTGACGAACCATGTGTAATCGATATCGTCGGGCCGCTCCAGTCGCCCGATAAATCCGATTCCCTCAGAGTAAGGAACGGTGTTGGGAAACGATTGCGCGAAACCGCGATAGCGGGGAAACTCGATAACGCGGAACTGGTCGAACTGGTACGCCCCGTAGTTCTTTGTGTAGTAATCCAGGCCAGCCTTCGATGCGCCCACCATCTTGTCCAGGTCGTATGTGTGCGAGGGAAGATAGTAGATCTCCAGTCTTACTCCGTTCCAGTTATCGTGCTTGACTGCATAGTTGCCGGAGATGTAACTGAAGAAGTCCTGAATCTTGGTGGAACCCATCGTGTATTCGAAGTAGCGGCGGCCGTTCTGTTGCCACTCGCGCACCAGGTCTCCTGGCGAGATGGCGATCTGGCTGGGCGAGGTGCTGACTATGGAGTGATAGGTAACAAAGTCCGAGTCCGGGCCGAACAAGTCGGTTTGCATGCCGTACGGGTCACCGCGATCAGGGAGTTCTTCGAGCTGCCCCAGGCCCTCTTCGCGGCGCCGTACAGGGTTATCGAGTTCGCGTCCCCTGTCGTAGCCGAGCGAAGGGAAGTAATCGCGATCGAAGAATGTGCCGTTGTATGCAAACTCCGCCTGCTCGTTTGAATTGCGAAAGCCGGGATTGTCATATCCGCATTGAAAGTGAATCGGAAGCGATTCACGGGGGTTGAGCGGCGTGGTGAGATGGTAGATCCAGAAGCCGTGCTTTGTGTCCGCCAATGTAGTGGTGGAGGGGCGGTCGAAAGTAATCGCCCGCAACGACTTTCGGCCATTGGTTACATAGATGTCCTGAATGGGCTTGTCTGTCTCATTCACTGCCGTATAAGTGCCTGTAGCATTGAAGCTGCGATTCTCAGGGTAGATATTGACTGACGTGTCCACTGCGACAATTTTAGGGATGGGCGCGCGCTCGTACTTCTTGTAGAGCTTTTCGTAATCCGCTTGCAGGTCCCTGACGGACTTATCGGTAAGGAACGGATTGAGGATGTGCGTGTTGTAGTAGTACCAGGCTCCGCTGCCGATGGCTGCGAGCAGCGGCACCGCAAGATAGAGAGCATACGCCGGAAGAGATTGACGCGCCACTCCGAGCCGAGTGCGCAAGCCAGTTTCGGGGCCGCGACGCGCCAACAGGCTGGCAAGGACGCCAAGAAATACCCCCCAGGCCAGCCAGTACAAAGTGGACCAGAGAATCGGCTGCACGAAGTGGCCGTAGCCGTTCATGTCGGAATAGGTGTACGGCACAACATCGCCGTACATATAGAGCCGGTCGCTAAGCCCGGCGGTGTCGAGAATGATGGAGAGCAAGAATATACCGATGACTATTCCGTGGCCTATGAATTTATTGGAGACGATGGTTTGCACAAAGAAGGCGAGCAGCGCAAAGATCATCACCTGCGAAAAGACAACCAGGTAGAGTTCTTCAGCGTACTGAAGAAGTTCGAAGTGATAATAGCCGCCGATAATTTGCGAAGCAACACCGGATACGAGTACGAGCGTGAGCAGGAAGAGTTCCGCCGCGCACAGTGCCGTCAGCTTGCTTAGGGTATCGATCCAGCCGCGGAAAGGCAGAGCATCGTGTATCTGGTCGAAGTGCGTGTCGCGCTCTCGCCACACTAACTCTCCGGCATACATGGTGGCCACGATGTAAAGAAGCAGGGGAGCGATGCCTTCCACCGCTTGTAACATGAGGTAAGTGACTGGCCAGACGTTGGCGTCGCCCGTATTTCCCGCGAAGTGGCCGTTCGACAGGCATGTAACTACCACCACGCCGGTGATGGCCCAGAAGGGAATCTCGCGAAAAATGTTGCGGAAGTAAATGCGTGAGAGGGAAAGAAACTGTTCGACCCCGGTGGCGAACGAGAAGCGGGTTGCGACGATGGGCAACAGGTTGTGAAAGCGGGGCGCTGGCGGAGCGGTGGACTCCTGCTCTGTCTTTTTCTGCTTTTTGCCGCGCGTGGCCGTCAACGCTTCAGCCGACATGGGAAAGAAGATATAGACGGCTATAAGCGCGGCGATACCCACCGAGCACCAAACCACGCGATTCCAGAGAAACATGCCTGTGAAGGGCATCCACAGCGTGTTCTGCTCGGAGACAGTCCAATAGCGAGTGACGCTGCGGAGCAACAAGAATCCCACGGGGTCGAAAACCGACTGCCAATAAGGATTGAAGCTGCGCGTATTCAGCACAGCAGTCACGCCAAGGAGATACACGGCGAAGAGCACCACACCCTGCAGATACACGACAATGACGCGCCGGGTTAGCGCGGCGACAAGAAAGAAGACCGCGCCCAGAAAGAAGACCTGCGGAAAGATGATGACCGCGTAGTGATAGGCCAGCATGGGCAGGTTGATTGGGCCAAGACGGGTGTGGTCGACCCAGGGCGCGAAGGCGCCGAGTATCTCGCCCACCGGAATGCCGGCGAAAATGAACAGGGTGATCAGCAGCGACCCGGCCCAGCGCCCACCGAGATAGGCAAACTTGCCGATGGGCTTGGTGAAGATCATCTGATAGGTGTCGCGCTGGAAGTCGCGCAGGATGGATGTGCCGAAGATGGCGGCCATTACGATGCAGCCGAAAAAGCAGAGCTGCGTATCGAAGAGCAGCGTGACGAAAGGGCCGTTGACCAGCACTTTGCCGGGCGGTTGGGTGTAATTCGATGAACCCACGAAAAGGAACATCAATAAGACCCACAGCCCGAAAAAGCAATATGTGGAGACGCTCTTCAGGCGAAGCTTGATCTCGAACAACAGAAAGTCAAGAAACATGCGCGGTTTCTCCTGGCTGAGGCGGCCCTAGTTGACGGTCTGCGAGTTGACGCTTTGGGAGTTGAGGGTGAGGAAGTAGACGTCTTCGAGGGCCGGGTCAACCTGGCGGAAGCCCTCGCCTGGCGCCGTGTCAGAATGCACGCGAATCTCATGCGCGCCGCCCAGCAACTTGGTCGAGACGACTTTGAACTGGGCTGATACCGCAGCGAATTGCTCCTCGGTGTGGACGAGCGTGCTCCAAATGTTGCTGCGCAAACGCTCCAGCGTTTCTTCCGGCGCGCCTTCCAGTACCACCTGCCCGTTGCTGATGATGGCCATGCGCGGGCATAGCTCGCGCACATCGTCGACGATATGCGTGGAGAGGATCACGATCACGTCCTGTGCCAGCGAACTGAGGAGATTGAGAAAGCGATTGCGCTCGGCGGGATCGAGGCCTGCAGTCGGCTCATCGACAATGATCAGCCTGGGGTTGGCGAGCAGCGCCTGGGCAATGCCAAAGCGTTGCTTCATACCGCCCGAGTAAGTGCTCAGAGCCTTTTTGCGCACATCCCAGAGGTTAGTCTGCTTCAGCAGCGCGTCTACAATCTCTTTGCGCTCGCCGGATTTATGGATGCCCTTCATCACGGCTAGGTGGTGAAGCATATCGACAGCCGAGATGCGCGGATAGACGCCGAATTCCTGCGGCAGGTAACCCAGTTGGCGGCGCACCGCGTCTTTATTCGCTACGACGTCCAGGCCGTTGAGCAGAATGGTTCCCGAGTCCGGCTCCTGCAGCGTCGCAATGGTGCGCATGAGCGTGGATTTGCCGGCGCCATTGGGCCCCAGCAAGCCAAACATGTTATTCCCGATGGTCAGGCTCAGGTTATTCAGCGCTTGCACGCCGTTGGGATAGCGCTTGGACAGGCCGCGAATTTCAAGGCTCAAGAGATTTCTCCTTCGAGGGTGTTTGGCTGCTGGGACTGAGGGGGAACGCAGTTAGCTGGAATGGTAACGCAAAATGGACGGTTGTTGTTCCCTGTAGTTAGCTAATTTGTTTTGGGGGAGGGTTTGAGTCGCAAACTGCAATGGGGCGATACAATCGGAGCGACTTGGTGCAGTCGAAAGAGACGGACGATGACGGAGAAGCTGAAGCTGGACCGGCGGAACTTCCTCAAGCAAGCGGCGGGTGCGGTGGGAGCTGCCACGCAAGCGGAGAACTGGAGCACGCTGGCGGATGCACGGGTGGTCCACGATGGGCAAAAGGAGAAACAGCCGCATGCGGATGTGAGTTACCCGCGGCGGTTTCGCGGGCGGCAACTGCGGATGATTTCGTTTCCTCTGGGCGGCGTGGCCGCGGGAAGCCTGGGGCTGGGCGGCCGCGGGCAGCTTGTGAACTGGGAGATTTTCAACCGGCCGAACAAGGGGTTTCGGCCGGCGTATGCGTTCCCTGCGATCTGGGCGCAGTCGGGAAGCGGGAAGCCGGTGGCGCGCGTGCTTGAGTCGCGCATGCTGCCTCCGTATGAGGGGCAGGATGGCCTGGGGTCAAGCAATGTTCCGGGGCTGAGCCGGTTGGAGTCGGCGACGTTTACAGGCGAGTATCCGCTGGCGCACATCGATTTCGAGGACCGATCGCTGCCGGTGAAGGTGGAACTTGATGCGTTTTCGCCGTTCATTCCGCATGAGCCGGATGAATCGGGATTGCCGGTGGCGATTCTCCGCTATTCGGTGACGAATCCGAATGCAATGGCGGCGAGCGTGGGCATTGCGTTCTCCATCGAGAATCCGGTGAACACGAAGGAAGACAACGACAACGCGCGACTGAAGACGGATGCGGGACGGCGGAATGAGTATCTTGCCGCGGATGGAGTTGCGGGCCTGGTGATGAGCAATCCCGGTCTGGCGGCGGGAGATCCGATGGCCGGGGAGTTTGTCCTGGCTGCGATTGCGGATGGGGGCGCGGAGGTTTCGCATTGGGAGGGATGGCCAGCAGGGCGCTGGTGGAATGCGCCGCTTCATTTCTGGGATCGGTTTTCGAAGACGGGCGAGCTGGGTGCCCAGCCCGATCCGCACAATATGGTTGGCGTGCTGTGTTTGAAGAGAATGATTCCAGCCGGCAAGTCGGCGAGCTTTGAGTTTCTGCTGGGCTGGCGGTTTCCGAATCGTACGCCGGATTGGATCGGGTGGGAGTCGCCGAAGGGTGAAGGGAAGACGGTGATCGGCAATGCGTATGCGGCGCGCTTCAAGAGCGCATGGGACGCGGTGAGTTACACGGCGGCCAATTTGCGTGAGTTGGAAGCGGGCACCCGGATGTTTACCAATGCTCTGCGCGACAGCACGCTGCCGGGGGCAGTGAAAGAGGCGGCGAGCGCGAACCTTTCAACCCTCGCGACCACGACCTGCTTCCGCACCGCGGATGGGGAGTTTCACGCGTGGGAGGGGAGCGGCGACCAGGGAGGCTGCTGCTTTGGCAACTGCACGCATGTGTGGAATTACGAGACGGCGACAGCGTTCTTGTTTCCATCGATTGCGCGGTCACTGCGAAGGTCCGCATTTGGCTTCTCGATGGACGATGCGGGTGCGATTCACTTTCGGCAGTTGCTGCCTGAGGGCAAGGGACGCTCAGGATATGCGGCGGCCGATGGGCAGATGGGACAGATCATCCATGCATGGCTGGACTGGAAAATTTCCGGTGACGAGGCGCTGCTCAAGAGCACTTGGCCGCGCGCGAAAAAGGCGCTTGAGTTTGCGTGGGTTGCGGGCGGATGGGACGCGAATCGCGATGGCGTAATGGAAGGCGTGCAGCATAACACGTACGACGTGGAGTTTTATGGGCCGAATCCGCTGTGTGGGATCTATTACCTGGGCGCGTTGCGAGCGGGTGAAGAGATGGCGCGTGCGGCGGGGGATGTGGAGTCGGCCGGGACCTATGCGCGGCTATTCGAGCAGGGAAGCAAGTGGATCGATGCGAATCTGTTCAACGGCGAGTTTTATGTGCAGAGGGTGCGCGGGTTTCGCAAGGATGAGATTGCCAAGAACCTGCGCAGCGACATGGGCTCCGAGGACACGGAGACGCCGGAATACCAGGTGGGCGGCGGGTGTTTGGCCGATCAACTCATTGGGCAATACCTGGCGGAGATTGGCGGCATGGGGCCGCTGGTGTCCCCGGAGAATATTCGCAAGACGCTGCGTTCGATCTACAAGTACAACTACAAGCCGACACTTGCGGCTCACGACAATGTGGAGCGGACCTATGCGCTGAATGAAGAAGCGGCTGTGGTGGTGTGCGACTACGGTAGGGCGGAGCGGCCGCACATTCCGTTTCCTTATTATGCCGAGGCGTGGACGGGGCAGGAGTACCTGGTGGCAGCGCTGATGATGAACTGGGGCATGGTGAAGGAAGGCGTGGAGTGCGTGGAGAATGTGCGCGCGCGGTTTGACGGGGAGAAGCGGAATCCGTGGGATGAGCCGGAGTGCGGGCATCACTATGCGCGCGCCATGTCGTCGTGGTCGACGGTGGTTGCGCTGAGCGGATTTCTCTATGATGGTGCTGCCGCGGCCGTGGTGGCAGTGCCGAAGATGCCGCGAGAGAATTTTGAATGCTTCTGGGCGACGGGAACAGGATGGGGCAGGTTTTCGCTGCGCAGGCAGGCCGGGAGA
>JBEKFD010000002.1:0-67408 GCA_050013495.1 Occallatibacter sp.
CTTTGACAGAACCGTCTTCAGCGCCACGTGGACGCCGCGCAACTGGCGATCCTCAACTTCGTATACTTCGCCCATGCCCCCTTTGGCGATGAATCGAATCACCTGAAAGCGATCGCAAATCACTTCTCCAGGAGTGAATTGAGGAATGTAAACTTCCGTGTCGGCATGGCCTGTTTGGGAATGCAAACTTCGGGCAGTTACATCCTCACCTTCGACGAGCAAACGATCGAAGAGCGGTCGCTCCAAAAAGCTCCCTGCAAGATCGTCGTCCTTGAGCAACCTTTCCACCCGCGCCATGACTTCAGGGGAGTCGTGACACACCGTCCGCAGGTAAGCTGCTCGCTCACTCGGGTCGAGACCCAGCGCAGTTACGAAAATCTGCTCGGCAACTTCCTGCAAGTCTTCCATAAAGCTTCGTCCAATCAACCGCGCCGCGTAGCAGGGCATGGGGAACCGGCGCTATCTTGGGACTGTTTTGAATTGGAATCGGGGAACCCGCGCAGGCGGTTAATTAGAATGAGCTTACCCCAAAAAACAGGAATTGCAATGGCATTCTGGATAAAACTTCTCCTAAGTCCGCTGAAACAAGACAGGAACTAACACTTATTCATTCCCTGCCCTGAACCGCATTTGACCATGCGCGGCCAGCATAACTCGAAACGATCTGCCCGCGCCAATTGACCGCGGAGAAGTGTCTCCTTCTGCGATCTCGGAATCCAATTCCAAATCTCCAAATTCACTCGCCCGGGATGCGCCCTGGGAGGATGCCCAGGGCTTCCCGATCAAGTCGGCTATCGCGCCGCCACCAGGATCTGCTTGTCCGTTCCCAACTTCGCCTCGCGGGTACGTACCCTCTTTTCCACGTTTCCCAAAGCGATGTCCAGATTCAGCGAGTTGTTCTTCGGAGACAGAACCCGGTGAAGGAAGTTGTACTCACCGTACTTGTCGAACACCAGCGCCGGGCTGGCCGCCAGCTCATGGGAACTGTCAGAGCCGATGACCATTCCGACATGCTGGTGGTCCGCACTCTGAATCTGGACGATGTGGCGGCTGGGAGATGTGATGGTGTATTCCCCCGCGGGCATCGATTGCTCGCCCACTGTGAAGTTGAAGGGGATGTTGGCCTTCACGGCGGCCTGCTGGGCAACCGAGCCAGTGGACGCGGCGAGGGAAGCGATGGCGAACAGCGCAATTGCGCTTATCCGTTTCATGGGGTTTCTCCTTCGTGTGAGGCGTCATCCCTTTGACTGCCTTCACTGGCTAATGCGAGAACCCCCGGGAATTCGTGCCGCGCCGAATCTAAGGGAGAGAATGCGCTAAGTCTTCTGGCCGGCGGCAAGCTGAATCGCCGGAGGAAAGGTTGGCCGACAATACGCTCGGAACTCAAGCTGGGATGGCTCGAGCGACGGCGTGGCTTGCGCCATCGAGTGCCGTATTCTCACCCACTCGTTCAATCTCCTTTTGAGTCGCACGAGAATCCTCTCGCGGATGACCAGGAAGCCGACACGAGGACGGAAAATCGTCTGAGTGCCCGAGACCTCCTGATTGTTCGAGCTCACTTATTGCCAGACCGAACGCGGCGCAGAATCATGGCTCACTACTGCTCCGTGTAGGTGTAGTCGTTGTATTCAGTCACCCCGTTGACATCCGAGTACAACCGGGCATAGACCGTAGCTCCTTTGGCCGGCAGACTGCGCACCGTGACAGAATTGGACGCCGTCCAACCCGAGATGTAAAGGCTGCTCGATCCCGGCCCGCTGAGCCCCAGCCAGAGGTTGTACTGTGTCGCCCCCGTGCCGGCTGTCCACGTGAACATCACGTTGGAAGTACCGAGCGTGCTGCCCGAAACGGGGGAAATCATTTCCGCTGGCGTGCCGGCTGCGGCTGTGGTTTCGGTGTATGTGTAGTCGTTAGACTGCACCACGCCGTTGATCATGGAGTAGAGCCGGGCGTAGACCATCGCACCCTTTGAGGGTAAGGTAGCTACCGTGGTGGACGTGGTTGTCAGCCAGCCCGAGGCGTAGAGGCTGCTCGAACCCGGTCCGCTGAGGCCCAGCCAAAGCTGGTACTCCGTCGCCCCCGCGCCCGTAGCCCATGTGAACGTCACGTTGGATGTACCCAGCGTGCTGTCCGGCATGGGAGAGATCATTGCCGCGGGCGTGCCGGCTGCGGCTTTGGCTTCAGTGTAGGTGTAGTCGCTGTACTCAGCCACTCCGTTAATGATGGAATACAGCCGGGCATAGATCGTTGCACCTTTCTCCGGCAGGCCGGTCACGGTAGTGGAAGTGGCCGTCGTAAGTCCAGAGGCATATAGGCTGCTCGAACCCGGCCCGCCGAGGCCCAGCCAGAGTTCGTAGTTCGTCACCCCCCCACCGGTTGTCCATGAGAACGTCGCGTTGGAGCCGGAGAGCGTGGTGCCGGGCGCAGGCGAAGTCAGAGTCGCGGGTCCGGTGACAGTTACCGCGGCGGTGTCGGAAGCCGAGCGGTAGTTGGTATCGCCCGAGTAGGTGGCTGTGAGCGTATCCGATCCCGGTGTTAGAGAGCCTGCGGGGATGTCGATCACTGCGCTGCCGTTGTTCAGCGTCGTCGCCGCAGAGGTGTAGCTGCCGCTCATCAGCGTCACTGAGCCGGTTGGCGTGGGATCGCTGCCGATCCCGGCGACGTCAACCGTAACCGCCAATGCCTGGTCTGGTGTGATGCTGTGAGAGGACAGGCCCACCGTCATCGTAGGTGTGGGTTTTGTCTCCGCAACGGATGCGATTTCGAAGACCGTACCAACGCCGTTAGCGCCGCCTGCCTGGGTCGTGCCGAAGAGATTTCCGTTGCCGTCGAAGATAACGCCGGCTGTCGTCTCGTACCCATCGGTAGGATTGGCGGCAAACAGATGCAGCACTTTTTCAGTCCAGCCGCCGCCAGCCTGTGGCAGCAATTCGTAGACGGTGCCCCCGGTGGTGAAGTTCACAGCATTGCCGCCAAAGATGGTCGTTCCATAGAGGTTGCCCTGGCCGTCGAAGACCATTCCAGATTCGGGACTACCGCCATCGGCGGCGCTGTTTGGGAAGGCGTAGAGGATTGATTCTGTCCAGGTTCCATTCGGCTGGGGCATCAACTCAAAAGCTAAGCCGTCGTAGACAACGAAACTATATGAATAGTAGCCTTGTGAGGCGGTGCCGTAGAGATTGCCGGAGGCGTCAAAGACAAGGTTGGCTTCCGGGATGCCGCCGTCAAAAAGCGAATCGAAGTCGTGTAGGACTGTTTCGGTCCAGGCCCCGCCGCTCGTGGGAGGCGACAACTGGAAGACTAAGCCGAGGTCTCCGGTGCCTCCATCCACCGTGGTGCCGTAAAGATTGCCTTTGGTATCGAAGATCAGGGTTCCCTGGGGACGATACCCGGTGTTACCAAGGTCAAAGCTATACAGGATCTGCTCCGTCCAAACTCCACCCGATCCAGGCGACAACTCGAAGACCGCGCCGTCGTTGTAGACCCCTCCATCTTCGGTGACGCCATAGAGATTGCCTTGGGCATCGAAGATAAGACTGGCCTCTGGCACTTCTCCATCGGGTTGTCCACCGAAGCTCCAAAGCACCTGTTCCGTCCAGTCCTCGCCTTTCACCGCTGGAGGCGACAATTCGAAAATCACACCGGAACCCGCGCTCGTGGTGCCGTAGAGATTGCCTTTGGCATCGATGAGCAGGGTGCCCGCTGGATTCCCGCCGGGACTGCCCGTGCCGCTACCGAACTTATAGAGGATAGTCTCCGTCCAGGTTCCGCCGGCGCCCGGCGACAGCTCGAAGACCGTGCCCTGGTTGCCATTGCCTCCCGAAGCTGTCGTACCGTAAAGATTCCCGGCGGTGTCGAATACCAAACCGCCCTGGGGGACCGCCCCGTCGGATCCGTTATTGAGGAAGCTGTACAGCACGGATTCCTGCGCGGCGGCCACGCACGCACTGGTTGCGAGCAGGGCGATTGCGATCAACATAGGTACGTTGCGACGGTGCATCATGCGACTCTCCTCAAGGGAACTTCCACGGATGGCTGACAAACCTGACCTCAGCGGTCAGATTGGCTTGTGCGACGGTCACGCGAGCCGTTGCCGGGCTTAGTCCGGAATTCAGACAGCCGGCACGTTATTTGCGTGCTCCAGCTCGCTCGTCCATGGGAAAATGTGTCCAACTATCGGTGCCCCCGGAAGAGACGCTACAAAATTTCCCTCTGGATGTCCTGAAGGAATTCTCAAGAACTCTAAAGAATGGCTAAGCCTATGCTTTATAAGGGACAAGCGGGGGACGCTGCGGAGACATCCGCGCGTCTTTGGCGGTTTGCGGACTACGAATTCGACGAGCGCGCTCGTCAGCTTCGGGTCAAAGGCAAACCCGTGGACCTGGAGTCGAAGCCGATGGACGTACTGCTGCAGCTTCTTCTCCACGCCGGCGAAGTGGTCACGAAGGAGGAGTTGCTTGAGTCAATCTGGCCGAATGTGATGGTGGTGGACGGGTCGCTGGCCACTGCGGTCTCCAAGTTGAGAAAGGCCATGGGAGATGAAGATCATCCCACGATTTTCACCGTTCCACGCATCGGCTATCGGCTGGCGGTGCCGGTCTTTTGCAAGGCTGTCACGGCGTCGGCTGGCCCCGAGCTCGGATTCAAAATTGGCGACGCGGTTCCGGGCCGCGAACAGTGGCGCCTGTCTCGCCCCATGGACATCTCCGGTTCGAGCGAAGTCTGGCTGGCTGGCAATCCAAAAACCAGCGAGCACCGGGTATTCAAGTTCGCGGCGGATGGTCTGCGCCTGAAAGGTTTGAAACGCGAGATTACGATCTCCCGTTTTCTGCGGGAGTCACTCGGCGACCGGCCGGAGTTTGTCCGCATTCTGGAATGGAACTTCGAGACGTCACCTTTTTTTCTGGAAAGCGAATACGCTGGCCCAAATCTATCGGAGTGGGCAGACGAGCGGGGCGGATTAGGCAAAATCTCACTTGAAGTTCGTTTGCATCTTCTCATCGATATCGCCCAGGCGGTTGCCGACGCTCACGACATTGGTGTACTCCACAAGGACCTCAAACCGAACAACATTCTAGTCGTGCCCGCTGCCAACGGCGGTTGGCAAGTCAAGGTCGCGGATTTCGGAAGCGCATCGTTGTTCGATCCATCAAGGCTGCACGCATTGGGAATCACGAACCTCGGATTTACTCAAAATGCCGCACTTGATGTTCAGACCATGACCGGTACACTCATGTACCTGGCGCCCGAAGTCCTGGCTGGGCAATCTCCGAGCGCTAGTGCCGATGTGTATGCCCTCGGCGTCATGTTCTACCAGCTAATCGTCTGCGATTTCCGTAGGCCTCTCGCACCAGGATGGGAAGCTGAAATTGAAGACCCCTTGTTCCGTGAGGATATTGCGGATGCAGCATGTGGCGATCCGGCCAAACGTCTGGGTAGCGCCGCGGACCTTGCCGAACGGCAGCGCACACTGGAGCAACGACGAATCAAACGCGACCAATTAGAGACGGCAAGACTTCGCGTAGAGGTTGCCGAGCGAAAGCTGGGCGAGGCCCGGGCTCGCCGCCCCTGGGTTCTGCTGGCCGTAGCTGTGTTGGCTTTGGGCATGGCGTTCAGCTTCATCCTCTATCGCCGGGCGGCGCGCGAACGCGACAATGCCAACCGCCAGAAAGCGATTGCGGACTCCATCAACCGCTTCCTTTCTGACGATCTGCTGGGGCGAAGCAATCCATTCCAAGGAGGCAAGTCAAAGGAGTCGCTGATGGATGCAATCAAAGCAGCGGCGCCCAGCATCGACAGGCAATTCAAAGATGAACCGCTGATCGCCGCTTAACTGCATCAGACCATTGCCAGAGCTCTCGATAACCGGACGGATTATCCCGACGCACGCGCCGAATACGATCATGCCGCGACCCGGTTCAAGCAATCGGATGGCGAACTGTCGCAGGACGCGATCGTCGTTCAGCTGCAGAGAGCAACGCTGGAGGCGCGAAGCTACGAGAACGGCTCACTTCAGTTGGCGAAGTCGATCCTCGCGCAACAGGAGGCGTTGATAGCAAAGCTTCCGAATCCGCGTCCTGACCTGCCCGTATGGCAGTTCTCCGCAAGGGGCATGATAGCGCTCATCGAGAACAACGCGAAATCGGCCGCGGAGAGCTTCCAGGCAGCATTGGATAGGGCGGACACGCTTCCGCAGTTCGACGAGAGCGCAAGATTGACATTCAAGCAAAGGCTTGCGTTTTCCTACATTCGACTGGGCGAAGGAGCCAAAGCGGAGCAGTTGTTTCGTGAACTCATCGATGCATTCACGCGGATAGCGGGGCCGGATAGCCCCAATGTCTTGCGTGTTCGCCTCAATCTGGCGCAAGCCTTCATGATCGAGAACAAACACGCAGAAGCAATCAAGGAGGCGACCGCAATCTATCCAGAGTTTGTCTCGCGGCTGGGTGCGGACCACGAGCTTACTATGCAGCTGCTGGCTACACGCGCCCAGTCGGAAGGTAGCCTTGAGTTGTGGGCCGACGCCATCCGCGACGATTTGGCAATTTACGAGCTAGCCCTTCGCAAGCAGGGTCCGCTTTCATTCTTTGCGGCAGGCACGCTTTCTGACGCTTCCCTCGCCCAGTGCCGGTCAGGGCTCTATCGCGAAGGTGAATCCAATGCGCGCAAAGCGTACGAAACATCGGCTAAAGCCTTCGGGCCACGCGCAGGATTGACGGGCGGAGCGGCATACTCGCTTGCTAGTTGTCTGATTGGATCAGGCAAAATGGACCAGGCATCTGCCTTGCTGCAGCAAATCGATGTGCCGGCGGTCGCGCAGCTCACCGGCGATCCCGATTGGGGCGCAGACGTGACCCTTGCACAGGCCGAAATCGCGTACAGATCCGGTAAATACGATGCCGCTAGAGGTTATGTTCGCACCATAACCCCTGTGTTCACCTGCAAGAACGCAGAGCCCTATGAGAGCCGAGCGTTCAATGCTCTGAAAGCCGAACTGGATAAGGGCTCGCCACGTGACCAAGGAACTGGACATCCAGCAACGTAGCCTATTACACAGCTTCATGACGGACCGGTCCAAAGCGGTCTGTTCGTCGCGCAATCGACAGTCAAGTCACCAACCTGAAGGCACTGTTCTGGGAGAGTAACCGGCCATCCGTCAATTACTCCGGAGGTATTAGCCGTTGAGATATTGACTGCGACATAACTTCCGGTTGGACGACAATATGGGAGGAACCTCTACAACGCATCGCCTTGGGGTCTAATAAGCACATTGTCCTGATTCAAGCAGACCTGAATTAACCGCGTGGTATCTCGCAGAAGAATCGGGGCGTTCGTTTGGTTACAAAGATTTCTTCGTATTGGAAAGTTCCGTCGTCTGCCCTCGCGTAAGGCCTAAACACATCGAAGGACTCCCCGAGACAATGTACAAGTCCGCAACACATGGCGTCCTGCTTCTGGCGTTTGCCCAGAGGAACAGTTAGGGCGTCATAGCATATTCCGGCAGCACGTATTTTGCCAGTTCTAGCTTCCCTTTGGAAGCCCTCGGTCAATAGGTCGATCAAGGACTGGGATGGCGGATGTTCGTCGCCGTCGATCCCTGCGCCTATCAGCTGGATTTTCGCCGTTTGAGAGCATAATTGCGCCAATTGGGTAGAACTCTCCATGCTTCGTCAGGAGCATCTCAGCCATTGGAAGAAGTGCGTTCAGTAGCTCGTCTAGATCGGAATGTGCCATATGGTTTTAGGTTTAAACATCATAGCGTACGAACCGTCGAAGCCACAGAAGAGTCGAGTTCCGGTGACCAAAAAGCAAGTCAAGGCCGTGGAAAAGGCGCTTGCAAATCCCGCAAAATACGCGGGATTCGCACTTTTCCACCGCCTCTACGACGACGACTGGATGATTTCCATTACCAAAACAAACCGGACACATCACTTGCTTGAAAAACCGGACATTTCTACTTGATAACGACACTGACGGATAGCCGACAATCCACCCGGAACTCAAAACGAGCGGCTCGTTTAGCGCTTTGACCTGCCATCATCTCTTGTTACCGGAGATTTCTCAGTCCGACATTCCTCACATCTGCTGTCACTCTTCCCGCAGCAAGATCAAGGGATCGGCTCGCAGCGCGCGTTGAGCCGGAATCCATGCGGCCAAGAGTCCCAGTAGCAGCATGGTTAACACAACGCCTGCCAGTACCAACGGGTCGCGTGGCGTGGCCTCGTACACGATGAATGACAGAACCTTTGTCGCCCCCAGCCCCAGCACAAGGCCCACAGCGGAACCGAGCGCCAACAGCCGGAAGGCGCGCCCCAGTGCGGCCCCCAGCACTTGCATACGTTGCGCGCCCAGAGCAATACGAATTCCCAACTCCCGGAGGCGCTTGCTTACGGAGTACGCTGCCATCCCGAAGATGCCCGTAATCGCAAGCATCGCGCCCAGGGCCCCCAGCACGCCTAGCGCAATCGACGCGGCGCGCGCCGCAAACAACGCCGTGCCCAACTCTCGTTCCCATGTGTTGATCGTCAGCGGCATTCCGGCGTCAAGTTCGTGCAGTGTCCGCTGCAACTCCGGTGCCAGATCCTGCGGGCTCCGATTCGACCTCACCAATAAGTATGTCCGGCTCGAAGGCGATTGCAGAATAGGCAGGAACATTGCCGGCTTCGGACTTTCGCTCAGCGTCGCGTACTTCCCGTCCTCTGCAATGCCCACCACCTGCACTCGCGTCCCGTTCCAGATCTTGAAAAAGCTTCCCACTGCTTTGCTCTCCGAACCGAAGATCTTGCGCGCGAACTCCTGGTTTACCACCGCGACATGGGGCGCGTCTTTGCTGTCATTCCACGTAAACGCTCTTCCCTGCAGCATCGTAGTTTCCGCGGCTTGAAAGTATCCTGGCGAGACGAAATACTCCATGGCTTCCAATGCCTCATTGGCCAGCTTGTAATCTGTAGCGCTCTCCAGAAAGACGGCGTTGCTGCTCCAACCCAGATTCAGCGGGATTCGATCCGCGTACGCCGCTGCGGTTACGCCCGGAACGCTCGATACCGCGTCCAGCATCCTCCTCTCTATTGCCCCTGTCTGGTCCGCTTTATACCCGGCCATGTTCAAATCCGTATTCACTTGCAACGTGTTCTGCGGCACAAACCCAAAATTGCTCTTGAGCGACCGCAACATGCCGCGCACTGCCACCAGCGATGAAGTCACAAGCACCGCGCACACCGCAATCTGCCCCGCCAACAAAACATCGCGCAGCTTGATCCGCCGCCAGCCTGCCGCGCCAGCCGCCCCGGCTTTGATTCCCAGATAGGGGTCGGACTTCAGCACCTGCCGCACTGGAACCATGCCGAAAAGCAGTCCGCTCGCCAGCGCTAGCAAGAAAGCCACAACATAAGTGTGCGTGCCCGGACTCACGGCCAGCATGATGGGCATATCAGGTACCGGCTGCCAGGCGCTTAGCCCTCGGAGCAGCACCACGCTGCCTAACAGCCCTACTGCTCCTCCGGCGACCGAGACGAGCACGGCTTCGGTCAGCAGTTGACGCAGAATCCGTCCCCGGCTCGATCCCAGTGCCAGCCGCAGCGCCACCTCGCGCGAGCGGTCCTCAGCCCGGGCTGAGAACAAGCTGCCCAGGTTGGCACACGCGGCCAGCAGAATCAGCGCGGAAAGCAGCATGAGCCCGGCCACGAATGCATGAACCGGCCCTCCCAGCATGTCTCCCGCCAACCCCGGGCGGGCCAGCGAAAAGCCGATGCCCTCATCATCTTTGGGATATGCCTTGGCCATCCATGCCGCAACTGAGTTCAAGTCGGCCGTAGCTTGCGCCGGAGTGACCCCGTCCTTCAGGCGCCCCACCACCCACCGGCCGCGGTTTCCGCGCGCATCCAAATCGCTACTCCCTTCGATATCTTGTTGGTTCACAATCGGAGCCCACAGGTCCGGCGCATAGAAAAGCTCCGTACCACGGAACCCCTGCGGCGCTACCCCCAGAATCGTATACGCATGCTTGTTCAGCCGGACCACGCGGCCTACCGCTCCGCGATCGCTCTGGAAATGGCTTGACCAGTACGCATAGCTGAGCACGATGTAGGGTGCGCTGTTCGGCCCATGCTCATCCGTAGCATGGAAGAACCGGCCAAGATAAGGCTGAACCCTGAGCACATCGAAATAATTCCCGCTCGCCGTGTACAGCCAAACCGGAGCCGGATTGCCATCTGTATCCAAACCCGCCGTGGAGATTTCGCAGACCAGCATTCCGTTAAAAGTGCGGTTGCGGTCGCGCAGATCCACATAATCGGGATACGACTGCGAAGGAAATCCCCCATGTGAGTTTTCAATTGTGTAGACGTTCTGTCCGCCTGGTACATTCATCGGCTTGAACAACAGCGCATCCACCAGGCTGAATACAACTGCGTTTGCTCCTATCCCCAGCGCCAGCGTTACTACGGCCACGGCCGTGAAGCCGGGCGATTTGCGCAGCATACGGAGCCCGTAACGCAAATCCTGGACGAGGTTTTCGACAAACGTTATACCGCGTGCTTCCCTGCAATGCTCTTTGACCTGGTCGAGGCCACCGAATTCGATGCGAGCACGCCGCATTGCTTCCTCACACGTCAGACCTGACCGAATGTACTTCTCTACCTGATTTTCGAGATGGAACCGCAATTCCTCATCGAGTTCGCCCTCCACGGCAGTGCGGAGGAATAGAGAGCGGAGACGAATGAACAGATCGCTGATCATGGCGCGCCTCCTAGACCGTCCCCAGGACCTGGGCCACGGCCGCAGTCAATTTCTCCCAGGCATCCTTCTCCACTTCAAGCTGCTGATGCCCGCTTTTTGTCAGTTCGTAGTATTTTGCGCGTCGATTATTCTCCGAGGTCCCCCAGCGCGCTTTGATCCAGCCTCGGCGCTCCAGACGATGCAGGGCGGGATAGAGCGACCCTTGCTGTATCTGAAGAACGTCGCTAGACATCTGTTGGACCCGCTCGGATACGGCCCACCCATGTTGAGGTCCGAGTGCAAGCGTTCGCAGGATAAGGAGGTCCAGGGTGCCCTGTGGAAGGTCAATTCGTTGCGCCGGCATGTTCTCCCCCTTCACTTCTACAAGGAACGATACACCTCTTCTTGTCGAAGTGCAAGGGGACACTCGGCCGGATCAATATTCGGAGGAAATGCTTCTTGAAATGAGGTTGTCGAACTCACGATTTGCCGATCACGGTCTGGGGACTAACGAACAGAGTTTTGGGGAGGAGCGGCGGCGGAGCAGAAGTCAAGAGTGACTTGTCTGTTTCGCTCCGAGTTTTCGCCAAATCACCAGGCTCGAATCGAGCGTTGGGCTAGCAAATTTCGGGGTTCCGATTGGTTGACCGACCATACGTCAGTTGATATGGTGTGACCCTGTCAACATCTGCGAATTGGTGGGGGGGGGTTTGTTTTTTTCCTTATTTGGAAAGTTTTTGCTTTTGCCTTTCCGGTTCTCGTCATGCCGCTTTCTGTTGCATGCAAGCCGCTTCTGCCTTGACCCAAATCGGCCAGATGAAACCGATCAGTTCCCGTCCGACCGCAGTCATGACCCTTCTCTGATCCTTTCCCGCGGCCATCAATTTCATGCTTTCTCAAACAGGCGCAACGCTTAAAATTCCTGACCTTGTGGCGGGGCTGCGGGGTCATTGATATTTGAAAGCACTTCTTGCATGGCAAGAATGATGCACCTGGGGCCGAGGAAACGCAATTCCGTTGGGATCCACGAATGCCTGAGCTGTTCTTACGGAATCTCACGCGTGGACAAGCCAATCAGCGAGCAGGCCCGGAAATTGGGCGTAGCCGCCAACCAATTAGCTTTACACTTGATCGGTATTCTTGTGCCCTCGTTTCCCCGCGCGACTCATCTTCGTGCGATCTGAGTTACGGGGACAATGTTACTCGTTGACGATTTCTCGAAGATTTCCATTTGAAACGTTGAGATACGGCCGCTGCAGTTATCGCGGCAGATTTACTTGTAAGGGAGAAATCATGCGGTCTCGGAGATTTGTAGTTCTGATTGCGATCGTCACGTTTTGCTTGAGTGCGGTGGTTCAGGCTCAGGGGGCGAAGCCCGCGCGCGGGACTGGAGCCAAAGGCGCTGCCGCCGCCACCGACGTCCTGCTCGACGGCAACGACTGGCGCATGGGCTCCTTTGACTTCGACGAGGGCATCAAAGCCGGCGCCGATAAAGAGATCTTCGACGACAGCTTCTTTAAAGCCGTCACCGTCCCGGGAGACACGCAGTTGCAAGCCGGCTTTACCGGCGTCGACCGCTGGTTTGAGACCAAAGAGCTTATCGCCATCAATCAAAAGGAATGGTGGTATCGCAAGCACTTCCATGCCGGTCCCAAAATCCCCGACACCGTCACCCAAATCGCCTTTGACGGCGCCGACTACTTTGTCACCGTCTGGCTCAACGGCCAACTCCTCGGCTCCCATGAAGGCACCTACACCGCCTTCGCCTTCGATGTTACTGACAGGCTCCGCTACGGCGCTGACAATGTGCTCTCTGTCGTCGTCACCCATCCCTGGGTTCCCAAGGGGCGCGGCCTGCTCGAGTACATGAATGGCGACTTCAGCATGGCCTACGTCGGTGGCCCTGCCCAGCTCAAAAAGCCTCCCTACTTCATTGACGTAGCTTGGGACGCGCTCCCTGCGCAGGGCAACGCCGCCTTCGACATGGGCATCTGGCGCAGCGTTCACCTGCGCACCACGAGCCCGGTCACCATCGACGGCGTGCACATAGAAACCCAATCCATCAACCCCGATGGCAGCGCCACACTGCATTTGGGCGTGACCCTCAAAAACGCCGGCCAGGAGACGGCCACACGCACTGTCTCGCTCAAGCTCTCCGCTGACAACTTCACCGGCTCTCCGCAAGATCTTCCTCCGCTCAATTTCAATGCCGCTCCCGGACTTACCAAAGTAGAAACCATCATCCAAGTTCCCCACGCACAGCTCTGGTGGAGCTGGGACCACGGCCCGCAAAACCTCTACAAGCTTGAGGCCGTGATTGCCCCCGCGCAGGGCCAATGGGGCGATCGGCACTCCGTCACCTTCGGCATCCGCACCATCACCCGCGACGCCAATATGGCCTACTGGCTTAATGGCAGGAAGATCTTCATCAAGGCCTCGTGGTTCGCCATTGAAGACTTCTATCGTTCCACGCCGACGGCAGAGAGCTACGACCGCGACCTCCGCCTCTATCGCGACGGCAACTTCAACCTCGTGGTCAACTTCACCGTCGTTGAGAAACCGGAGTTCTACGACCTCTGCGATCGCCTGGGAATCCTGGTGGTCGCGGAGCTGCCCTTTCTGCAATTCGGACCCCAGCACATCCTCGACCGCGACAGCCCCCGCCGCGAACCCTACATGAAGCAGGCTCGCCTGCAGGTCTCTGAAATTGTCACGGCCCTCCGCAACCACCCCTCCATCATCGAATGGGCGCCGCTGGCCGAGGCGCATGAAAAGGCCGGCGAGTGGGGTATGGGTGTCGATCAGCAGGGCTACGACGAATTCATGGCCGCGATGAAATCCATCATCACCGATCTCGCGCCCGGTAGCATCTTCCATCCGAGCCTATGCGACCTCGGCGAGCAGCACTACTGGACTGCTGCCGCCGGCATGATTTGGCAAGAGGAGCCCTATCAGGCGCTTTTTGACGCCAAGACCGGCTTTGTCTCTGAGTACGGCGGCATCTCGCTCTCCTCCTACGAGAACCTCGGCAAATATCTCACCCCCGCGCAGCAGTGGGGCGGCATCCCCAACCAGCCACGCTGGTTCAATCTGCCCATCGATACCGCGGCCTACAGTTACCTCACCAGCTTCGATGAGCCCGGCCTCTACAGCATGTTCTTCCGCACCGAGCATTGGGTCGATCGCGATCCCCGCTCGCTCCCGGAACTTGTCAGCGACACGCAGCTCTACCAGGGCCTCATCCTCAACTACGCAGCCCAGGCATTCCGTCGCAAAAAGTACGACCCCGTCAACGGCATTCGCTCCTGGGACTTCCTCGAGCTCGGGCCCGGCTTTCGCTTCGGTATCGTCGACTACGACCGCGTCCCTAAAACAGCCTATTGGCTCATGAAGCGCTCGCAAGCGCCCGTCGCGCTCAGCTTCGCCTACAAAGATGTTCTCGATTCGCAGCTCGCCGGCAGCGCCTGGTCCGCGCCCGTCTGGCTCATCAACGACACGGACAAGGAGATCCGCGGAACCGTTCACGCCGAGCTGCTCTCACCCTCCGGCGAAAAAGTAGCCGCAACGGATTTCCCCACATCCATCCCCGCGGACGGCAAAGGCTCGGTGGGTGACTTCTCGTTGATCCTGCCCAACGCCGCCGGCGTTTACATTCTGCGCGCCACGCTCACCGGCTCTGACTCCGCAACTGAAACCAGCTTCATCAAGGTTGTCGCGCCGGCATTCGCAGCTCCGCGCCGCGTGTTGCTCATCGCCCAGTCCAAAACCGCCGCGCCCATTGCCAATCTCCTCCGCTCCATCGGCCTCTCGGTCGACGTCTACGACGAAAACGCGCTCGATGAGATGGCTCGAGACCTCAGCGACAGCACCGCTCTCCACGCAAAATACGACGCCATCTGGATCGGGTGTTTTGAAGCGCTTGCCAAAGTTCTTCCGCAGGCATCTGCCAAAGCAATCGCCGATGCCGTCAAGGCTGGCACCGGGTTCATCATCACCGGCGGTGAAGGCAGTTTCCACGGCGGCCTCGGCCACGCCGCCATCGTTGAAGGGACCGCCCTCAACGACATCCTCCCTGTCGAAATCTCCGGCCGTCCCGACCTGATCTACGGCCCGCACGGAATGGACGACGCCCTCGCCACCAATCACCCCATCGATGAGATCGCCTCCGGGTCCGACGCCACTGAGAACGGCGCCTCGTCTGAAGGCTACTCGCTCCTGCGCCACTATGGCCTCACCGCCTTCAATGCTGTCACCGCCCGCACCGGCGCCCATGTCGAACTCACCATTGCAAAGCAACCGCTTCTCGTCACCGGCCTCTACGGTGCCGGCCACACCGCCGCCTTTACCGGATACACACCCGTGGCCGACCAGTTCTCCAACCAACCCACAGACGAATACTTGATCGCCGAGCCGCAAACGCGCGCCTATCTCGTCCTCTTCGCCGATCTCCTCGCCGACGTAATGCCCGACACCCCGCATCGCTCCCCCGACCTGCTCACCGAGCGCGAAAAGCCAGCCTTCCAGCTGCTAAAAGAGCAGCCTCGAATCGAGCTTGCCATCACCAGCCTTCAACCCGCGCAAGCCACCGCCGATGGCGGCTTCCACTCTCGCGTGCGCCTCGTCAGTAAGAGCGGCTATGCCCACCTCGTCCACATGCGCTTCACGTGGCCGCAAGTGGGTCCCACACCCTACCTCGCCGAGTCAAGCGACAACGACTTCGAGATGCTGCCCAACGAGTCGAAAGAAATCGACCTCACCTGGCGCACCTCCGACAAGAAGCAGGCTAAGGGCCTGCTCATCGTAAACGCCGCCAACGCCCCGGAGGTGCGGCTAGCATTCTGAGCAGACGTTCAGTGAGGGCCATTGGTTTTCTTGGTTGGTCCGCCCGTTATCCTCAACATGCGGCTGGATAGTTTAGCGCAGCGGGACGGCTAGATACGTTCGCTGGTTGGCTTTCACGCTCAATGATGGCTAAGCTACAGCCTAACATTAGTGGCGGACCCGGTTGCTCCGGCAGAGGCGGCTAGGTCGCCCTCGGCGAGTTTGCGCGGAGGAAGCGACGGTGTCGTAATTGATTCAGCCGTCCCGGACGAGGGTGGGATAATGCCACTGAAGCACTTGAGAGGGAAATGAAGAGACGGAGATTGCTTGTATTGCCCTTGGTCGCGGCCGTACTGCTATACGCCCAGATTCTCGGGGTCACTCGCGCCCAATCTGTCCCGTCGCGCTCGGTTGATGCAAGCTGGAATTTCGACGGCGGGTCAGACGAGGCTCTTGGGGATTCGCTTGCCCGAAGCGGTGATCATCTTGAAGGCTTCTGGCGACGTGTGCCGGGTGTGAAGGGGCAGGCCCTTGAATTCGATGGTTACACCACCGGAATCTGGCGTGAAGCTAAAGATGTCCCAAGACTTGGAAACGCATTCACGGTCTCCGCGTGGGTTGCTCTTGACAACTACCCGTGGAATTGGGTTCCCGTTGTCGATCAAAGTGAGCACCAGCAAGTTGGCTTCTTCCTGGGCATTGATGCGTTTGGGCATGTCGGTTTCAGCGCGACGGTGGATGGAGTCTGGAAGCAGGTTACCACCGATACGATGCTGCCCCTCAAGAAGTGGGTGCACGTGACAGGAGTGTTCAACGGCAGCGCTGGGCTTAGCATCTTGGTTGACGGAAAACCTGCTGCCAGTCTCACGGCTCCCGGCACTTTCTGGCAGGACATCAATGCGACCCTGGTGCTCGGCAAGGTACGCATCCCGCAGGTCTCATTTCCCACCTGGATCAGTCATCCTCAAGACCCCATCCAGTATTCACTGGAAGGGTATCTTGATGATGTGCAGGTTCTGAACCATGCCGTTTCCCCGCAGCAAGATCAGCGAGACGTCGCCGGTGTGTCGAAGCAAGATGGAGAGGTAATTCCGTATGCGGTTCTGCCTTCGGGACCTGCAGGGTCCGGCCCGTTCGGCGCAATGTACGCCGACCTGAAGTATTCGCCGGACTGGGATCGCCTGAGACGAATTGGTTCCGATTCCGATGTCGTTGTGCGATTCGACACGTCTGCAATGCGCCTCGTGTTCTGGCAGGGGACAAACTACATCCCGGCCTGGGTGACCGAAGACGGCAAATGGTATACGGACGAATTCCTGGAAACCTGGGGACCTGGGTGCGGAGGAGCGGGCGATTGCGAACCGATGTCGGACAAGCAGAGCCGCTATTCGCATGTCAGCGTTCTGCAGTCCTCCGATGCGCGAGCGGTAATCCACTGGCGGTATGCCCTCGCCGAGGCTCGCAACTATGAAGGGGCGCACCCCGACGTTCTTAGCGGGTGGTTCGATTGGGCGGACGAGTATTGGACCGTTTATCCGGATGGGGTTGCCGTCAGAAAACAGGTGCTATCGACTTCCGCTTTGGAAGCTCCTCACGAATGGCAGGAGACAATCGTGATCAACGGGCCCGGCCAAAGGCCGGAGGATAATATCGAAGCCGATGCCCTGACGCTCGAAAACATGGCGGGTGAGAAGACGACTTACCATTGGGAGCCGAAGACGGATCAAACCTTCGCGTACCCCAAGGGCCCTGCGAAACTTGACCTGCCGAGCAATGCGAACATTCAAATCGTGCACCTGAAATCCCCGCAGAATCCATTTCAAATTGTCTGGCCACGGAGCGTTTCATTCGATACTTACAATGGCGAACAGAGCTACTCGATGTTCGAATGGTGGAATCACTGGCCGGTGGCGCAAGTTGGATCGAGTGGCAGGCCGGCCATCGCCCCTGACCGCGCGTCGCACACTTCGCTCTCGCACATTTACTGGGAACCATATGCCAGATCGTCTAACAGCATGACCAAGCTGCTACTATGCGGTCTGACAGGCCGAGATGGCGCGAGTGTTTTGCCTTTAGCGAAGTCGTGGCTTTCTCCGCCCGATGCGATTCTTGCGCAGGCCCCCTCGGAGCCGCTTGATTACGACCCTGCTCAGCGCGCGTTTCTCGTCCATGGATCGAGAAGCCAGCCGCTCGGTCCGCTGACGATTCGGATTTCCGGCACGGCGGACCGCCCACTGGTTAACCCGGCGTTCATTGTCGATCACTGGAGCACAAACGCATTGGTTCGCGTCGAATTGGATGGCAAGAAAGCTTACATTCCTGTTCGTCAAGGTATCGAACATCACCTGGATGGAGACTCGCTGGTGGTCTACCTTGAACTCATAGCAACAAACCCGACGGTGATCACGATCGAACCCACGAAACACTGAAAGAGGAATCTTCATCCAATTGGAATGGGGAGTTTAGTCGGCAAGCTTGAAGATGCGGATCTGCACCAGCTTGTCGATGGTGAGGTTTTTCAGGCCGCGAGCCTGCATGCGCTGAATGAAGTCGGGAGTGACTTTGAAGATGCGGATCTGGATGAGCTGATCGAGGGTTGGCTGGTAGCCGAGCGCGCGGATCTGCCGCACCTCGTCGGCATTGACGCCCTGGACGCTGAGGGCGATGAGCTTATCGGCGTCGGGCACTGCGTAGCCGAGCGAGGTGAGGCCGTTGACGAAAGCCGGGTCGACATGAAAGATGCGCAGCGCGATCAGGTTGTTGGAGTCCATGCCGCGAATGCCAAGCTGCTGCAGCGACTGCACCCATTCCGTCTTCACATCGAAGAGCGTGTAGGCGAACAGCTTTTGCTCGTCGTACCCGCTGAAGCCAATCTTCGCCATGTGCGCCACAAAGATGGCATTGGGCGCGAATGCTGTTGTGCCGCTCAGCTCGCCGTTCTGGATGGTTCCGGCGCAGGTGAATGTTCCAGCCTCTGCCGTGAGCGTTTCGGTGAGGTGCGCGCCCTGGTTGGCGAAGTCGGCAACGGTGATGCCGGTGAAGCGGCTGGCGGCCAGGTCGCTCATGTTGTTGCCGCAGTTTCTGTGGCCGTGGCAGTCGCCGTCGTCGGTCTGCAGGCGAAAGGTGTCTGATTTTTCGCCGGGACCGACGTAACAGTTGCGGTTGATGGGTTGGGAAGCCGCGGCCTCCAGCGCGAGGATGGCAATGGCAACGACGGCAAATGAAAACAAGGAGCAGAATCTTCTCATTGGGATCTCCTTCAATGGCCTTCAAAGAGAGCGCAGCTTTCGTGCTAGCGCCCAGAGTGCCAGCCGGTTGACCGAACGGCATTCTGAGCGGCGCTGAAGGTTGTTCGGTTTCGCTATCCGGCGCGATTATTTGGAATCTTCATCGTCGAGAATGCCGGAGATGCGCAGCTTGACCAGCCTCTCGAGCGTGAGATCGGTAAAGCCGTGCCGTTTGGCCGAAGCGATGAAATTCGCGTCGATGTTGAAGATGCGCGTCTTGACGAGATCTTCGGCAGTGGCCCCGGGAAACTGCCTCACGATCGACTGGGCGTACTCGGGAGTGACGCCCTGCACGCGCATGGCTAGCAATTGCTTGGAGGTAAGGTCGCTGACACCCGCGGTTTTCATGCCGGCTACGAACTCGGGCGTGACGGCGAAGATGCGGTAGGAGATGGCGTCGTGCACGTCCTTTACATCGAGGCCGTTCTTTTTTAGTTCGGCGATGTATTCGGGTGTGACGCCCTGAATCTTGCAGGCGATGAGGTCATCAGCGGAGAGCTTGCCGAAGCCGAGCTGAGACATTGCGCGGGCGTACTCCGGCGTCACGTCCTGGATTTTCATGGCGACGTATTTGTCGAGATCGACGTCGTAGCCGGCGGCTTTCATGCGGTCGATGTAGTCGCCTTTGGAAGGCTTGCTTTCGGCATCGGTCTGTGCCGGCTCCGGCGGGGCTTGCGCGGGAATCGGATACGCCGTGGGAGACGCGTCGCTGGAAGGGTTGTTCAAGACAGCTACGCGCGAAGTGGAGCTTGACGGCTGAGCGACGACAGTCTGCGGGGTTGGGTCAGGGGCGGGCGCAATGCGTGCCGCCGGAACAGGTCGTGGCGCGGGATTCAAACTGGCCAGTACTTGCGGAACGGGGAGCAGCAGCACGACGAGCACGGCAGCAGCCGCGGCTAGTGAGAATGGGCCACGGTTAGCCGGAGTGGATTGCGGCTCGCCAAGGATGCGGGCTATGCGCATGCGCAGAGTGCGCGCCGGCTGGTGACCGTCGAGCGCCATGGCGAGGTTCAGCTGCCGCGAACGTTGCTGCTCCAACTGGAAGAGTGCGTTGGCGTACACGACCGGGTTGGGACAGACGGTGAGGGCCAGATCGTCGCAGCACAGTTCGCGCTCCTGACGGATGCGGCTGCCGAGCCACCAGACGGCGGGATGGAAGAAGAACAGCGTTTCCGCCACGATCTGAACGAGGTTCCAGAAGAAGTCGGCCCTGAGGACGTGGGCTAGCTCGTGGGCTAAGACCACTTCGAGCTCGTCGGGGCCGAGCGAAGTAGCGGCAGAGAGGGGAAGAAGCACCAGCGCACGCAGAGCGCCCACTGTTACGGGACCGGCAATCGCGCTCGAAACGCGCAGAAGCACCCGCCGGCGAAGGCCCAGCGCCGCCGAGATGCGGCGGAAGCTGGCCAGCGCGGCTGCAGAGGCTTCGACGGTGGCCGAGGCGCGCAAACGCCGGATCAGCATCCAACCGCCCAGGCTCCGCAGCGAGAGCGTGAGAACGCCGAAGAGCCAGAGACCGTCAATGAAGCGCAGGACGGAGATGGGCAGAACGGGGATGCGGATGATCGACGGATTGAATGCGGCTCGAGCCGGGGCTGCATCGGCCGCTGGCGCCGGAGACTGCGTTGCGCCGGAAGCCGGCGTCGTGAAGGGCGCAATCGTGTCCGTCTCGAGTGCGTTGACG
This sequence comes from Occallatibacter sp., assembly GCA_050013495.1. GTDB lineage: Bacteria > Acidobacteriota > Terriglobia > Terriglobales > Acidobacteriaceae > Telmatobacter. The sequence continues at coordinate 20,506 of JBEKFD010000002.1, forward strand.
GTTCCCGGTACAGCGATTGAGAACGCGCCCGCGCGCATTTCGAAGCCGAATGTTGCCGCCGAAGCCGTAACCATCAGCAGCAACGCGCCGAGCGCAAGCAGATAACGTGCATTGCTGCTGCGGCGCGCCGCGAGCAGGCTCAAGGCGCGATAGACGGCTGCGATGGCGGCTGCCTGCCAGCAAAAGTGAATGAGGGTCCAGGCGATGGCTTGCACAGTTGGAGTCATGGCTTAACCTTTCCGCTCGCGCGTGCGAGGCGTTGCATTTCCGCCGGTTCCGTTGCCGGTGGCTTTCCGTTTGAGCAGCGCGCGAATCTCTTCGAGCTCAGAATCACTGGCCGGTTCCATCTCCAGTGCGTGCAAGGCGAGCTGCGCGGCCGATCCGGAGAAGAGACGAACGCTGAGGTCTTTGAGGATTTTGCTTTGCATGGCACCCTGGCTCATGGTGCAGCGGTATAGATGGGCGCGGCTAGACTGATCGCGCATCACCAATCCTTTTGCGGTCATGATCTGAAGCATCTTAAGGACCGTGGTGTATCCGGAGGGCCGCACAAGGTTGAGCGAGTCGTAGATATCCCTCACCGTTGCCGGCTGCTTCTCCCAGAGAATCCTCAGGAGCTCGAGTTCGGATTCGGTGGGCCGCGGGATCGTCTTGCCGGGGTTATTCATGATGTTTCATACGTTATACGAAGAAATTCGTACTTGTCAACGAAATTCTTCGTAGATGATAAGTATTTCTCGCGTGCGGTGGTCATACTTTCAATTCCGGGAGCCCATTGGTTGTTCATAACGATGCAATCGAATGCCACCACTGCAAATCGGGAGCCATCCCCCGACCTCTTTCTCGATCTGCTTGTTGGATGAGTAGATGGCAAATTGCCGAGTATCAAACCGAAGCCGGCCTTCGACTCAGCCAGCGGTCGAACGGATCTCGGGATCAATATTGAACGCTTCGTCCGGTATTCCGCCCGATTCGGCCATACGATTTCGGAATGCTAGCCGACTTATCGTAACCGATCCGCTCGGCTGAGTGCGCTTCCATGAATGCGGCGCGCAGTGCGCGGGTATTCTGGTATTTATGGCGCGTATGCTCGTGCCCGGGGCACGCATACAGGAGCTCTGATCATGATGGCGATAACCGATACTGTGAAGCTGGAAATCAACAGTTCTACCCAGAAAGTCTGCACGTGCGCCGAACGGACTGGACTGCCTCCACTCCTCATCGTTCAGGCCGGGCCAGGTTTACCGCTGCTGCACGAGGTGAGAAAGTTTCAGAAACGCTTGCAACTGGAAAAGGATTTCCTGGTGAGTTACTGGGAACAACGAGGCTGTGGCAACGCCTCGCAGCAAGATGCCAAAAGCGTCTCCTTGCTTCAACAGGTCGATGATCTCCGCGCAATCCTCCGGTGGTTACACCATGAGACAGAGCACACCGTTATAGTGTTGGGCATTTCTCTGGGTGCAACAATTGCCCTGCGGGCCGTGGAAAATGAGCCCGACAAGGTGAAGTCGGTCATCGCTATTTCCCCTGATGCAGATACGGCCGGAAGTGACGCGTCCGTTTATTCATTTCTCCAAGACCAAAGCGTTCTTGCAAGAGATGGCCGATTGAGTGGACGTGTAAAGAAACTCGGTATGCCGCCTTATACGGATTCAGTAGCGTTCCAAGGCCGCGCCAGCTTGTTGGCCGACCTGGGCACGATCGAACAAGGCAAGAACTTCAATGCGATCTTGAGAGAGACGCTTTTTGCCATGATCCGAACCTATGGCTTGTTTGGCACCGCCAAAGCACTGCGCAATATGAGCCTAATCCAGCGTAAGCTGCTGCCGGAGCTGGTGTCATTAGATTTGATTGCCAATCCTCCACGGTTAGCAGTCCCTGTTCATTACGTTTTCGGTGAGCAAGACGCTCTGACCCCTAGCGCAATTGTGAAGCGATTACCGGCAGCCATTGAAGCTCCAGCGTGCACGGCAATTCTAGTGCCCAAGGCCGGCCACATGGTGCATTTCGATCAGCCGGAGATCGTCCGATCGATCGTGGTGAGCGCATGAACCTACACGCCATCCAAACCGGCTTCGTTCGGATCAAAAGCGCGCAAGTCAAGGGGAACGGACGCGGGCTGCAACGCCGGCTCGGTGTGTTCGCGGACCGAAAGTGGACTGAATGGCTCCCCACGTATGCGTGGGTCATCGACCATCCCGAAGGCGTGATCGTGGTGGACACGGGCCAAGGGGCGCATCTGCTCGAAACCGGCAAATCTCTCCATCCTTACATTCGATGGGAAGTGGCGTTTCGTATCGACCGTGACGAAGAGATCGGTCCGCAGTTACTCGCCCTCGGCATCGGGCCCCGTGATGTAAGACGCGTCGTCCTGACCCATCTGCACATCGACCACGATGGTGGCCTTGCGCATTTTCCCCAAACCGAGATTCTTGTGGCTCGAGGCGAACTCCAGACAGCGAGCGGTTGGTTGGGCCGTGTGCGCGGATACCTCCCGAATCGCTGGCCCTCATGGTTTGATCCAGTGCCCCTCGATCTCGCCGGCGAACGATTCGGCCCCTTTGCCGCCAGCACGAGATTAACCAACGCCGGGGACGTGATCGCGGTGGCAACTCCCGGTCACACGGCGAATCATCTCTCCGTTTTGGTTCGGGACGAAGGCATCACATACTTTCTAGCTGGCGACACTTCGTATAATGAGCGACTGATGCTGTCGGGTGCCATAGACGGAGTCAGCGCCGATGACGACGCTGCCAGCGCAACGCTCGCAGCAATCAGGCAGTTCGGTCGCGATCGCCAGACGGTCTATCTGCCGACTCACGATCCAGAATCTTTCGTGCGTCTTGCCAACCGTCGGCTGATGAATGATAAGGGCCTGGCCGCGTCGCGGATTGCGACGGCCTCGTAAGAGAGAGGAGACTGATGGTTTGGTCCTGAAGAAAGCCGAATGGACAGGAAATCGCTTGGCACCCGTTCGAACCCTGAATTCCGAACACTGGCCGACTAGTCAGGACTAATCTGTCGTCGATGAGCGAGTTGGCGATTTATCACTCGCTGAGAAATCGGCGAACCACTCGCGGACGGAAAAGTACAATCGAGAAGCCGATCTGCAAAGACGAGAGCAAAGCAACACAGTCGCGTCTGGGACGCGACGCCGATCCAGGAATGCTGCTACACGAGGGCAGCTAAATCGGGTGCCTGCCAGCTCCGTCTGCCGCAATTTGTCGCGAAGAATGCCTACGCCCGATGAGATCCTTGTAAGATACTCGCTTCTAGAACGTAGAAAATTTCATCTTCATAGACCATAATCGAAAGCAGCGGAGGCACCTTGAGCCTGGTAAAGGATCTGCAATTCTCGTTGCGTCAGTTGCGCAAAGCCAAGGCGTTCGCCATGGTTGCCGTGGTGACCCTCGCGCTGGGCATCGGATGCAACACGGCAATCTTCAGTGTGTTCTATAGCGTGCTGCTGCGTCCGCTTCCGTTCCCGGCCCCGGATCGCCTGGTGATCGTTTCGGAGCAGGCAACGAACTTTCCCATGCTCAGCGCCTCGTGGCTGAACTTCAGAGACTGGAAGGCGCAAAGCACATCGTTCGAAGAGTTCGGAGCGACTCGCATGGTGACGATGGCGTTGACCGGGAGCAGCCAGCCGGAGCAGATTCCCGGCCAGATGATCAGCGGAAACTTGCTGGACATGCTTGGAGTCAACACGATTATGGGCAAGCCGATCACTGCCGCGGAAGACCAGCCTGCATCTCCGGCCGCGGCGCTGTTGGGTTACGGGTTATGGCAGCGTAGGTTTGGCGGCGCTGAGAGTGTAATCGGTCAAAACATCACCCTAGATCGCCAGACCTACACGATCATCGGGGTGCTTCCGCAGGGATTCGAGTTGCTGCAGCAGACGCCGGATTTCGTTGTTGCCATGGGGCCTTGGGCGAGCAAACTGCCGGATGACCGCTCCTGGCATCCGGGCATCAACGCCATAGCTCGGCTCAAGCCCGGGGTTTCGTTGAGTCAGGCGCGTGCCGAAATGAGCGCCATTGCCAAGCGGCTGTATGCGCAATATTCGACAGACAATATCGCTATCGATGCCGTGGTGAACCCAATGCAGGCGCAGCTGGTGAGCGAGGTAAAGCCGGCGTTGACGATGCTGCTGGGTGCGGTGGTCTTTGTGCTGCTGATTGCGTGTGGCAATATCGCCAACCTGATGCTGACGCGCGCCACCGCGCGACGGCGGGAGATCGCCATCCGCATGTCGCTCGGCGCTTCGGACTGGACGATCATCAAACAGTTGATCGTTGAAGGGCTGGTGCTTTCGGTCACGGGAGCGGTGGTTGGAGTTGCGCTCGCATATCTGTTGATGCCGTCGCTTCTGCATGCCGCAGGGAGTGCGCTGCCGCCGGGCGCGGAAGTCCGCATCGATGCTCGGGTTCTGCTGTTCACCGTCATCCTTTCGATTTGCGCCGGTGTGTTCTTCGGCATCGCACCGGCAGGTCATGTCCGAATGAGGGACTTGCGCTCAGTTTTGAACGAGACGGAGCGTTCTGGCAGCGGCAAACCTGGCAAGCTGGTACGCAATGGGCTGGTGGTCTCGGAGATTTCGCTGGCGCTGCTGCTGATGATGGGGTCGGGGCTATTTGTGCGGAGTCTGAGTCGATTGACCGCGGTGAACCTCGGATTCTCGGACGATCATCTGCTTGTCGCCGATATTCCGGTTCCTCCGGCTGCGGCCGCTCCCGCCGAGGCGCACCGCAACATGGACTTCTATGAGAACACGCTGCGCGAATTGCGTGCGCTTCCAGGCGTCAAGTTCGCGGGGGCCACATCGTTTCTGCCTGTCAGCGGACAAGGCAGCGTGATCCACTTCAATATTCAGGGAAGGCCGCCGAGAAATCCTTCCGAATATGTAATGGCGAACTACCGCGTCGCAAGCTCGGAGTACTTTCAGGCACTTCAGATTCCGTTGATGGCAGGACGCTGGATCGAAGACTCCGATCGTGAAGCCGCGCCTGCGGTGGTGGTGATCAATCAGGCGATGGCGAAGACGTACTTTGGCGATCAGTCACCGCTTGGAAAGAAGCTGCAGCTCGGAGCCGTGCCCGATGAAACAACTCCCTGGATGATGGTGGTTGGTGTGGTGGGCAATGTGAAGCAGTCGCTGGTGACCGATGTGCCGACCGAGATGTACGTGCCGTATCGCCAGGCCAACGAAGTTCTGCCTCTCCGAACGATGTCGGTTGTGATGCGAACCGAAGTCGACCCGCGCCTGCTCATTCCCTCTCTGCGGGAGACGGTACGCAAAATCAATCCGGATCAGCCGGTAGTTCGCATCCGGACGATGGAAGAGAATGTGGCGCAGAACTTCTCGCAGCCACGGTTCCGCACGCTGCTTCTGTTGATTTTTGCGGGACTCGCGCTGCTGATTGCGGCGGTGGGAGTCTACGGGGTGATGACGTACTCGACAGCACAGCGCTCAGGCGAAATGGCGATTCGGATGGCGCTCGGATGCAGCGTAGAGCGAATCTTCACTCTGGTGCTTACCGATGGGCTGCGGCTGACGCTGATCGGCGTAGCTATTGGGACGGCGCTGAGCATAGTGCTGGGACATTGGCTCAATTCCTTGCTGTTTGGCGTCTCGTCCACCGATGCGGTGACCCTTTTGGGCGCGATTGCGGTGGTTGGGGGTGCAGCGATGGCGGCTACGCTGCTTCCGGCGCGGCGGGCATCGCGAGTTCAGATTGCGTCGATGATGCGGGAGAACTGAGCTTTGAAACATGTGTCCGGCCTGTCAATGTCAAAAATGTGAAAAGTCCTTGACGCTCTCGACGCCCCTTTACCATTAGGGAATGCGCTTGCTTTCTTTGCTTCTTGCCATTGCCCCTGCCACTGCATTCGCACAAACCTTGTTGCAAGCGAAAGTCGCGGTGATTGCGAAAGATGCACACGGAACTGTCTCGGTCGCTTGTCTTCTTCCAGGCACCACACTCAACTGCGATCTGAACCCGCATCGCCATTCGCCTATGCAGTCGATGTTCAAGTATCCGCTAGCCCTGACCGTTCTTCACCTGGCCGATACAGGCAAGCTCTTTCCCGACCAGCGGCCTGAAGAGTCCGTGAATGTCATCCTGGATCGAAAGGTTCGTTTCCTTCCTGAGGATCGCATTCCAAATGCTTACAGTCCTCTCCGGGATCGCCATCCCAATGCGAACGTCGATGTGACCTTGCGCGAACTCATCCAGCTTGCTGCTGGGCAAAGCGACAACGGTGCAGAAGATACGTTTCTTCGTATCGTTGGAGGACATGCGATCGTCCAGAGCTACATCCGCTCATTGGGAGTCACCGCGTTCCAACTCATCGATAGTGAGCGAGATCTGGATCGCGACGAGTCTCTCCAGTATCGAGACTGGATCGAGCCCGCCGCAGCAGTAAAGTTACTCGAGCGCCTTGTTCACAATCCTCCCATTTCGCCAGCAGCCAACGCGTTTCTCGTAGAAACGCTCACCGCCTCTGTTACTGGCCCCAATCGGCTACGTGCCGGGCTTCCGACAGGCACCTCACTTGCGCACAAGACGGGCAGTTCTGGGACTCATGGAAGCATCACCGCTGCCACCAACGACATGGGCCTTATTACACGGCCCGACGGACGTAAACTCGCTATAGCGGCTTTGGTTACGGATAGCCCTGCTGATGAAGCCACTCGTGAAGGCGTCATCGCCAGCATTGCACGGGCGGTCGACCTTGAGGCTATCACTACAAATAGCGACTCTATACAGCACTCACGTATAGCGGCCCACTACTTGGCTAACTGCACACTGCTTGCGTCGCGAACCAAGGCTTGTGAGAATATGTCCTGCTAAACGCCCCAGTGTCCAACGGAAGCTGTGCTTGTACAGCCGACATTGGAACCGCGCATTCTTGCGCTTCAGCACACGCCGGCGCAGGTGTGGTAGCGCCGTGATCATCTGAATCCAAGCCGCGCATTCATGTCCGTAGTACGGCTGCGCACAGCTGATCACTTCAGGACCGTGGGGTTGTATTTCGCCCCTGCGCGAAGGCTATCGAGTATCTGCTGCGTCCGCGCAGGGCAATCTCTCCCCTTGTCAGGCGTGTAGTTGTCGTGCTCCGATTCGATCAGCGGTAACGGCTCCGTTGGAACCGGAATCTGGTTCAGGGCCGTCCAAATTCCCGCGGGCGGAGAAACGGTATCGATGAACCCCATGCCTGCCATCACCGGAGCCTTGATGCGCGCTGCGAAGTTGACGGGGTCGAAATAGAGGGCGGTCTCCATTGCCTTGGGATTGTCTGAAGGCCAATTGGGAAAGCCGCTCTTGCGGCCGTGCAGATCGCCGTTTGTATCCGCGCCGGCAGGAACGCAGACCAGCACCGCCGTGATCTTCTCCGGACGCAGACCCGCGAGCGCGAAACTCTGCTGGCCTCCCTGGCTTCCCCCAGTCAACACGATTGTTTTCCCGTCCCAGTCCGGCCGCGTGAGCAGGTAATCGAGAGCACGCGAATCGCGCAGGTACATGTTGAAAAAGTACGATTTCTCGCGGTCGGTGTTGCCCACTGCGACGTAGGACTTTGGAATGTCTCCGGAAGGGTCGGAGGGCAGCTTGTCGTGTGCGTCAACATTGATCACCAGCCAGCCATCTGAGGCGCGTTGCGCAGCCCAGTGAGGATCCAGCGCGTAAATACCCGCATACTGCAGTTGAATGATCGCGGGGAATTTTCCTGGCTTGGCAGGCTTCGCAACATAGCCGTGTACCTTCGATCCCATTGCATCGAGAGCAAACGTACTCTCCTCGATGCCGGGCATGTCGGACTGGATCAATGTTACGCTCGGGTTGATGGAAACCTTGGCTTGCGCGGCCAGTTTCGCGTCCCAGAATGCATCGAAGTCTGGCGGCCGCGGCGTCGAGAGCCCGAGTCCGCCGGGGGCAACTGCCGCCGACGAACGCGGATGTGGCGGCGGGGCCGGCATTCGACGCAGCCGATGCGCCAGGATCCTTCACCGTGTTGTCTCCCGAGAGGTTTGCGTAGGGCTCGATAGCGACATAGATCATTTCGGGCTGGTCGCTGACGATTTCAATTCTGTCCTTCCCTGAACTTAGGTCGAGCTTGCCTTCTTTGAGGACATCTTTGTTGTTACGTCGGATAGTCCATTTATATGCATACGTCAGCGCCGTGGGACCCCGAGAAACAATCCAGCCGACGGTATCGCCAACATCGTACAGGCCGCTTGCGTGGTAAGGACGGAACACGAGTTGTTGCACCGGAGGCGCCGGTTGGGCGTACACGACCGGGACAACGAGCGGCAGCAGAAAGGCGAGTCTTACGGTTCGGTAGAACTCAGAAGCAATCTTGCGGCAACTCTCGCCAACGGTCCGCTTCATACGCCCGCATCGGGCCAACACTGGTGCCATAACGCCTCCCTGTCCATTGCTGACATTTGCAAACAATGAGGATACACGACGGAGCAGCACAGATGAATACCCAGGGCCTGCGGACCATGTGCCCGAAGAACGCCAAGCCAAGCACCGGCAGGCCGATTCCGATGTCCGAGGCATCCTGCCTTCGCTCCCGGAAAACTGGCGCCATGCCGACTTCCCGGTACCGATTCTTGGTTAGTAGATGACTCGGCGATCTATTGTTTGCTGAGAGGAGTTGTTGAGCGGTCGTAGAAACAAGTTACCTTTGTCGTGTCCAACCATCAGCCTGTCTGCCCGCCGCTGAGTTCGCCCTTGTCAACGCGTCATGGAACTGCAGAGTTGCAACCTGTGCAGCTTCTGAATGGGCTCGGCATACTTGCCCGCAGTTCTGAAGAACTGCATGCCAGCGTTCGTTCGAATGCAGCCAATCGATTGTTATTTACGGATGCACGATGTCTACGATCTTGGAGTCGGGCTCGGTCCAGGCCGCGGCGCCCGTATGGGTTAACCGATGCTTCGCGTCATCCCAGTGCAGCGTGGTAGTGGAGCCCGCACCGCTCTCGTAGGAATATGTCGTACCGTCGTCGGAATAGAGCGCGAAGTCCGCGTCCGCTCCGGGGTAGACTCGCACGGCTGCAATAGCCTGCGGCTCATGTGTGCTCAGAACCGTAGCACCCAGCGGCACAACCGACCCTGCTCTTACGAAGAGCGGAATGATGTCGATCGGCGCGTCCACGGTGATAGTCTGTCCGCCTTTGATTCGCGCGTTGGTCCAGTAGTTGTACCAGTCGCTTCCAGCGGGGAGGTAAACCTTGCGGCTGGTTGCACCCTGCTCAGTGACAGGCGCAACCAGAAACGCGGGGCCGAACATGTATTCATCGCGAATGTCGGCGACATTTGGATCGCCGGAATAGTCCATAAAGAGCGCGCGCATAAATGGAGCGCCCGTCTGGTAAGTGCGGTATGCCTGCGAGTAGATATATGGAATCAACTGATATCGCAGCCGCAGATACTTTTCCAGGATCGCTTCGGCTTGGTTGCCATACGACCACACTTCGTTGTGCATCCTTTCGCCGTGCGCTCGCATGACAGGCTGGAAAGCTCCCCACTGGAACCAGCGCACGAATAACTCAGGGTAGTCTTCATAGCCGTCCACGTTGTCCCGAGCGTCTGAGGCATCGATCAAAGGCTTATGAGCCGCGTGGTAATTGGCGTAGATCTGCGGTGAGAAGAAGCCGGCGATGTCGGTGTCCCAATAAGGCATGCCGCTGGCGGTAAAGTTCAGGCCGGTCGGAATGGATCGCTTCAGCATGTCCCACGTTGAGACGATGTCGCTGGACCAGAAAACCGTTCCGTTCCGCTGAGCGCCCAGGTAGGCCGCCCGCGCCAGAATCATGACTCTGCGGGTGTCGCCAAAATCGCGGCGGAAGCCATCGTACACGGATGCTGTGTGGAACAAGGGATACGCGTTGTAGTAGCGCGTGCCTGAACCGATCCAGAAGACGTCTTTCGCCGGATCGATATCCGGCTCGGTTTCATCCAGCCATAGGTAATCGAAACCATAGGGCTTCACATAGCGGTCGCGAATCTTCTCCCAGAACCACCTGGCAGCCTCGGGGTTGGTTGTGTCGAGGTTCGGGCCGATGGCGTCCTTGTACCCTCCGGGGTCCGGCTTTCCATCGGGGGTATGCACCAGCCATCCTTTGCTCTGCAGCATGTCATAGAACTGGGTGCCCGGGGAGTAGTGCGGCCACACACTCAGAAGGGTCGTCACACCCATGGAGTGAAGCTGCTTGTTCATGGCGGCGGGGTCGGGCCACCGGGCCGGATCCAGATCCATCTCACCCTGGCGCGTCATGTTGAGGAAGTCCACAACCAGCACATCCAGCGGCAACTGGCGATCGCGATATCCCTTGGCAATATCGAGCGCCTGCCCCTGGGTGGGATAGATGGCCTTGCTCTGAATGTAGCCGTAGGTGGCTTTGGGCAGCAGGTGCGTGACCCCGGTAAGCTGGCGATAGCCCGTGTAGATTTCGTCGCTCTTGTCGCCGGCAATCACAAAGAAGGAGACGCGGTCGCCGACCTCGGACGACCAGACATTCTGCTGATTGAAGCCGAGATCGATGGTCGTCTTGGAGGGGTTGTCCCAGATAAGACCGTAGCCTCGGCTCGACATCATGAAAGGAACACAGACGTTCTCGCCTCCAATCGCGCCGTAATTGTGCCAGCATTCAATGCGATGATCGCGGAGGTCGAGAAACCCTTGCTGCTGCTGGCCGAGGCCGTAATAATGCTCATTCTGCGGTGAGTCAAAGGTGGCGGAAACACGGTAGCCCGGGCCGTCCTCACTGCCGTTGCCCGCATTCGCAGGCGATGCTGCGGGGCGGTTGGGGAACATGGACCAGCGCCGCATGTTCAGGAGCGGATAGCCCGAGGATGTGGCTACGGAAATGATGTCGTTGTGCGGCCCGTGCCCATGTCCACCGCCGCCAAAGTAGTGATCCCTCAGCGATTGATTCAGCTCATCCAGCGGCAAAGCGTGGGGTGGCGGCAGGTTCTCGGGAGCAATACGGACGATCAATGTGCCGGAACGGATGACGTCATAGCCGTCCTGGTCTCGCTCCTGGGTCCATCCGGTCATTGAGGAAGTACCCACGATTCCATATCCGGGCGCTTCCAGCGCCGCTGACTTCGTTGTGCTCAACGTGATGCGAACGATGTTGTCCGCATAAGGCTCCAGCACGATCGTTCTGTCATTTCGCTCAATCACGAAACTGTTGGTCCGATTCTGAGCGCCTGCGCCTGCGGCCGCTGTCAGCATTATCAGCACGGTTGCAGATACGGCCAGAGGTCCAAAAAGCGAAGTCTTGATGGGTCGAAAGCCGGGCCACGCAATGGATTCAGTTCGAGAGAAGGGTCGCATCCGCCTTTTATCCCATCCTGCCACTTTTGAATGGCGAGGTTTTCTTTGTGATTGGACGACACCGAAATCGTAGGAGGCTTGTCTTCGCCGTGTCAATCGACTATAGCGATTTCATATTTACTGTATCCGTGAAGCACGCCCAAAGTGCCTTTTTTCTTAAGGAATAGGCACCCTTCGCGGAACCACAAAGGACACGTGAATCGGGAAACCGATCGAATGGCCGAATACGCGCACATTCATCGCCACTCGGCTCTTCTGCCGAGCTCGATCCGATACACGAATGTATGTTCGAAACCTCGAGTCCGAATTGAGACCAGACGCCCTCCGGTTGCAGCCATCCCAACTCCGGAGCCCCTTGGTCCAGTCGCCAACGCCGGCACCAAATCAGAGATCGATTGCCACCACCTCATGATCGAGGATGGTAGGCACATGGATAGTGAGCAGCGAGCCAGTGCGCGTAAGGTCGACGCTCTTGTTGGCAACCAGCAGTCGAACATGTTTCGCTTGAAGATCGCCTGGCATGGCGAGTTTAAGGGTGTGTGGACCAATTGGAAAGAAGTCGCGGTAAGGACCCTTCATTGCCATGGGGTTGGTGAGGTTGACCAGGTGAATGGTGATTGAATCAACGTTCCGCCATACGGCAACATCGAGCAATCCAGGACCTTCGACTTCAACGACTGGTGCTTCGTTATTGGCCCAGAGAATTGTGTTCCGCAGCAGCTTGAGGTGGTCGGCGCACAACACATCCCAGAATGTGCGGTCGATATCGAATGGGAAGTACGCCACGCGCCCCACCGACTGACGCAGATACAGGCAGGAGATGTCGGTCTTGGCCGTGCGCGGGTAGACCTTTTCCATGGGCAGGTCAGGGTAGCTGGGGATAAGCGTGATGGGTACCTCCGCGAAGATCTCGCGGGGCCTGACATCGAGGCGCGAAACGCCGTTGATGATTCGCGGCGCGTCTTCAAGACCCGTGAAAATTGCATGATGGGGGAGCGCCTCATGCTCCAGACGAAGATAGGAGTTGAGCATGGGGCTCTCGGCCTTGCCGGTCCAGTCAACGCCAAAGAGATCGGTGAGCGCGAAGTTATTCCGGCGCTTGCCCTGTTCATCGTAGAGACTCGTTTCATACGTGGCGATCAAGCTGCCGCCGTTGCAGACGAAAGTGCGCAGTTGCTCGCTTTGGGCGTCGCTGAGAGCCGCCACGTTGGGTAGAATCAAGGTCTTCAAATTCGCCAGATTGGCCGGGTTCAGAAGCCGGTCATGGACCATCTCAAACGGAATGCGCGACTCGAGCAGCGCCTGGTACCAGCCGAGGGCATAGTTCTCCACCTTGGCCTCTGCGTGTTCGTCGCCGTAGTACCAGGCGGTCTGCTGCGAATAGACCATTCCGACGCGCGCCAACGGTTGTTGATGTGTAAGGTAGTTCCGATTCCTTTCTGTCCACTCATATATCTCCTCGACACCCTTGAGCCAACGCTCGTCATGCAAAGTGGCGGAGAATTTGCTGCACCACGGGCGCATCCCATTGGCGATTGCATCGAGAACCCAAATGCGGATCTCAGCATCGCTGGTGACGCTATCCTTCCAGCGGTATGGCTCTTCAAGGCCTACGCCGAAAAGCCCGATCACAGGCTTGTTGCCCATGATGGCGCGGAACTCTTTGGCCGTCTTGCCGATCAGCCAGGGGGCCGCGAGGCCGCGACGGCCCTGGCGGTCGGCCACAAGCATGGGCACGCGCCGGCTAGTCTCGATCCTATTTAAAGAATTCAGTGCGCCACCGCCGTTATTGGGGATCATGCATGCTTGGGGATTGACCTTGCGAATCTCAGCGTTCCAAACGTCTAGCAGGTTCACGAGGCGTTGCTGGCGCCAGAGCAGCCATGCGTGGCGACCAGGGTCATCTATGCGGGTCGAAAGCGGAAGATCGAGACCGGTAGCCGCATGGAAGTTCTCGATGCAATGCTGGCAGTAGCACACTCCGTTCCCGTCCCAGCGATTCAGAAATATGCCGTCTGCGCGATAGCGCGCCATGATCTCCTTGTGCACTGCGGTCATGAATTCGAAGTTGTACGGACCATATGCACAGGTCACCCACATCTCGGGTGACGCCCAGTGGCGCCGGGGCTTGCCTTCCGCATCGATGGCAATCCAGTCCGGGTGCGCCGCTTGCAGGTCGTCGTAGGTGGCGTGAGGGTCGGTCCGTACCAACACGGACATTCCCAGTTGGCGGCAGCCAGAGATAAGTTCGCCCAGGACATCGCGGCCACCAAGCCAGGCGCTGCGGTGGTGAAAGGGGATATCGGTGGGGTAGTAAGCAACGCAGCCCCCTCCGCTGAGGCAGACACCTTCGGAGCGGCTTCTTTCGAAGTAGTCCAACCAGAAAGCAGGGTCGAAGTGGGCGGGGTCGTCTTCCACCAGCGTGAGCTGCATCCAACGCATGGGCTTTGATGCCCAGTCCGGTACTGATTCCAAATCCGCGGATGAAGCGGATTTCTCCCAAAGGGGCTTGGGCGTGACGTGTGCGAATGCGGCGCCGGTACCAACGGCAGCTGTAGATTGCAGGAATTCCCGGCGAGTCAACAAAGGGGCGATCATGCCGGTAATGATATTTCAGCCGCATTCCGCGCGCCATTGAACTGAATGTAAGACTGCCCAGGAGAGCGGAAATGCCCATTGCCCGCGAGGATTTCAAAAGGGCCGAATCCTCCCGGGTTGCTCGAACTTCGAAAGACCGAGAGACGAGTGCGGATTCGTCCCCAGACGCCCATTGCGAACCTGACCAACGACCCGGCAACGGACTAGGCAGACTCCAGTCGACAAGCCGAGATTTGAGGAGTAATCGCCGTTCGTGAGTGGTTTGGCGATGATGCGCTCAATGACAAAGTATCCATGGGCGGGTTGGCTACCAACGGTCGGGCGAGATATCGGCTCTACGGCCCCGCGGATTGCTTCTGAATAGCCATGGCCGTTGAAGGCCGAAATTTCGAACGGAGCGGGCGTCCGTACTCCGACGATTGGATCTCCCATCGATCGACAAACACCGCTATTGGATTTGCAAAGTGACGGTAGTTGTGCGCTGGACGGGCCCAGCGGATGCCGTCACCGTGATGCTTGCGGTGGTGGGTTGTGTATGGGACGAAGATCCGCAGGCAGTAAGCCCGAAGAGAACGGCCACGAATACGATGATCGCCAGGCCGCTGAAATATTTGCGACGGCGAACGATGCATGCCATCAGAGTGCAGACAACAATGATTCCACCCCCGGCCGGCCGTCGCAATGACGCAGTCTGGGAGGCTTCGATAGTCATTGTCGTGCTTGTTGTTGCTGCCGTCGGGGTCACGGTAGCCGGCGCAAATGTGCATGTTGTGCCCGCAGGCAGGCCCTGGCAACCGAAAGTCACGGTTCCACTGAAACCGCTCAGAGCGGTGAGAGTAACAACATCGGCTCCGCTCGATCCGCGTGAGACGGTGAGTGTGCCGGCAGCGGCGGCGATCTGAAAGTCGGAGTTCGCCAAGGCGAAGGTTGCCGTGGAAGAGCCGTTGGGCGCAGTCGCTGTCACGTTATAGGCGCCCGTGGAATTGTTGGCCGTCGCGGTCACGGTAGCCATGCCGGATGCGTTTGTTGCGGCGGTCGTAGCCGACAGCGTTGCACTTGCTCCGCTTGCCGGGGCCGTATAGGTCACAGTGATTCCGGAAGCTGGATTGCCGTTCTGGTCCACCACCAGCGTGGTCAGGGCGGTCGCAAATGCCGAACCGACCACGGTGTTCTGATTGCTCCCCGCGTTGGCTTTGACCGTGTCGGAAATGCAACCGGCGCCGAGATTAACCTGAGCCGATTTGGCGGATACCTGTCCGCTGGCGTCCACTGCGACGGCGGCTACGTTGACGATTCCCGTTCCGTTGAGGGGCAAAGTGAATGGCAGGCTCGCAAGAGCAATGGGCGTATATGTAGCGCCGCCGTCAATGCTGTAATTCACGGCGGTCAGGTTTGCACCCGATGCCCCCGCCGCAGCATTGATTGACGCGCTGTAGCAAGTGGAGTTTTGACTCGTGGTGAGTGTAACGACGGGGGCGCCGCCTAACGTAATCTGCGTGGTCGCATTCAGGGCATTGCCGTCGGAGTCTGTTGCGGTCAGGGTGATGGTGTGGCTGCCCGGCTCCAGTCTGACCATTAAGGGCGAACCGGAACCGAGGCTGCCTTGCACGCTGTCAGACCATTCGAGAGCCTTGCCGCTGAGGACTCCGTCGTCAGCATCGTAGGCCCCTCCCGTGAGAAAGACGGGATTGGCAGCCTGCTGAATGGCGCCGGTTGCCGGTGAATTGATGACGATTGTTGAGGGGGCTTTCTTGGGCACGCTGAAAGGCACGGAAGTCGCTGAGCCCGTATTCACCCCATCCGACACATCCACGCGGACAAGTGCGGACGGTGTCCCCGGCAATGTGTTGAAGTCGAGCACGTCGGTCATTGCGGTGGTTTCGTCAATTTGCTCCCACGTGGTTCCGTTGTCGACGGAGTAGTAAATCCTCGAGGTAAAAGTGCCCGATGCGGTGCTCTGAATATTCCAGCTGATGGACTCTTCGCCCGTACCGGCAAATCCCGCTGCCGGGCTGGTAATCGTGACCTTGGGCGGAATGCCCGCGATGGGAATGCTGGTGAGCGGGCTCCCCGTGGGATCGGTGATCGCGATAGCGGTCGTGCCTGGGGTGACCGGGATGAACTCCGAGAAGATTCCGTCGGTAAATGGTGCGTCGGTTGTGTTGCCGAATGAGGGATCGATGGCTCCTTGAATCGGCGTGAAGAAACGCGTGTACAGTGCCTGTCCAGCGGCATTCAGCTCTTGAATCGAATACGGTCCTGAACCGGGATCGACCGACCCGGGCATAGTTTCGGTGAAGATGGGAGCCAGGTTAACACCGCCCGTACTCGGTAGCGTGCCGTTCACGCTCCAATACGATCCTGGCGTCAAGGTGATTGCCGGTTTGGGGCGAGTCGCCGACTCTGCGGTGATTGCCCCTCGAGCGCCGCCCCTCAGCGATGGCGCAATGAGCGGCCCCGGATTCACGTAGAGAAGCGCCCGTTTGTAGTTCAAAGGAGTGATCCAGTTCGGCTCGCAATAGCTCATCAGCTCAAAGCTCGCCTGTGCGGGAATGACCGTGTTGGCAACGACATCGAAACCGGTTTCATATCCCGCCGAATCTTGGACGTAGTTATCGTTGTAGATCCAGTTTGTCCCCCACGGAGGCCCGAAGACGTTGGCAGCCCAGCAGCCGGGGTACGAAGACGCCGGATTTCCGAGACCCGTATGCGTCAGGCTGAGGCTGTGTCCTATCTCGTGGGCGAGAACCATTTCAGTGGCTAGCTCTACGTTCGGATTGACCCCCAGGAAGCTGTCGGATATCAGCACACCGTGATCTCCAATTTCGGCGATGCCTGTGGTGGTCTTGGCAAGGACGTGGTTATAGACGCCCGTGTAATCGGTGCGCTGAAGACTCGTGAGGTCGACAAGGGTGTCCAGCGGTGTGAAAAGCGCGGTCAACTTCGGGATGACGGCGTCCACCCAAGTGTCACCCACGTGTTGAGTCACGTCTTCGCTTACGTGAGTCCTTGTGGGGTTCACGGTGACCGAAGCGGTGGGCAGCGTCTTTTCCGCGAACGCTTTCAGGGTAAGCAGGCTCGCGGGGTCTTGACAACTCGTCGGTTGACCCGGCGTGGTGCACACCCAAACGCCCTTCAAGTTGATGGCCAGAGCGTCTCTGCTGGTTATATTGAGCGTCTCCTGCTCGATCTGGTTGCCGCTGTCGTCGTTCAGCGTGAGAACTTCGGACCACGAGCCGGACGGAGGATCAAAGTAAATATCAATCGAAGGACAGTTCTTCGGAGATTCATGGGAACGCTGAAGCTCCGGATCGCAGTAAGGCGGGATATTGAACTGCTTTTGGTCGGAGGCCGCTCCACTGACCATCAAAACTACGTTCGTTGCCTGGTCTACCCTGGTGAAATAGACCCGCATCACGGCGTGCTTGGAGGAAATGATCGGGACCGGTGGTTCACCGTTCGACGTGAGGGAGGCCTCCAGGTCATCCAGATACTGAAATTGCTGGATCGCCTGCGTGAATTCCACGGCCGCGATCTGAACATCCGGAAATACTTTGAGCTCGTAGGTTGCTGTTTGCATGGCCGGCGTAGCTTCGGAGTCAGCTACCTGGACTGTAATGGTGACGTTGCCGGTCGCTGTCGGGGTGCCGTCAATCAAAGCGGAAGGGGTATTCGAAAAGAACGTAAGCCCATCGGGAAGCGTTCCGGCAGTGATGGTCCAGGTATAGGGAGGAAGTCCGTACTTGGCGGTGATGGGCTGGTTGTACCGGTTGTTAATGATCGCCTTCACCAGCGAAGGGGTCACAATCTTGAGGCCGGCCTGGATGGTAAGAGCTAGCGTCGCATTTACCTCGGCCTGGGGATTGGCGGAATCCTTGACGGTAACCGCGAGGGAATAGCTTCCAAACTGCGCGGGTGAGCCGCCGAGGATGCCGCTGGAAGGATCGAGCGTCAGACCGGATGGAAGATTGGCAATCGACCATGTGTAGTGAGGGGTGCCGCCCACGGCGGCCAGAGTCGCTTTATATGCCACGTTGACTTGGCCCTGGGGCAGCGTAAGGGTCGTGACCGTTAACCCAGCCGAGACCTGAAGGTCCGCAAATCCGGCTTCATTTCCGCCGCATACCAGTCCGAGCGTGTAGGCGCCCTGCTGTGTCGGCGTAATGGTCGTGCTTCCGCTATAAACGCCATTGGCTAGAGTGCCCGTCTGCCGCCCGGACCAGGCTCCCACTCCTGACAGGCCGCCCTTGACCACTGCGCCACAATTCTGGGCCGTGTCAGAAAAGGCATTCGACACAGTCCAACTGACCTTGACTGGCGTGTTCACTGCTGCGATTGCCGGGGTAACGGTCAGCTTCACTGGGGCGTCGATTTTGCCCGCCGTGTCGATGATTTCAAAAAAAGCCGGGGTGTTGTTCCCTAATCCATTCGATCCGCCAACGAAGTCGCCGCTGTCTGTCTGCATTACCGGCGAGTTCGGAAAGGCGCCGTCGATGGGAGCCGCGGGATTGGGATTTTGGCTGGCTGCGTTGCCGCCCTGAAAGGCATAGACCGTGGTGAAGGTTCCGCTCGGCGTCATCTGAAAGAACAAGCCGCATCCAAACGGGGTGCAGTGCGCCGCAGTGGTTGCTCCGCCTAGTGGAGTCGCGCCATACAGATTGCCGTCGCTTCCCACGAAGAGCGCGTTATCGGGCGGGCCGGAACCCTGGCCCGGCAGGGGGCCCAGAGAGGTGAAAGAGCCATTGGCGCTGGGCTGGACCTTGAAGGCCACCCCATTTCCGGTGGGCAAACTGGAATCTCTCGTCGCGCCATAAAGGTAACCGTCAGGGCCTTCGACGAGTGGACTGTAAGGATCGAGACCTTCGCTGCCATCGGCAGCAAAAGTGTGGACGACGCTGATCGTGGCGCCGGGAGTGACCTGGACAATCCCTCCCACACTCGAGCCAGGGACGCCTTGGATGATCCCCGGGGTCGTCTCCACGGTGAGGTAGAAGTTCCCGTCGCTAGCCTGCATGATCGACGAGGCGTTATAGCCATCGGGGTCGGACTGGTTCGCCTCGCTATATGGAAAGGTTGCTACGGTGGTGACGGTGCCGGAAGCTCTATTCGGGCTGAGTGAGTAAACCCCTCCGACGTTGACAAAATAGAGATTGCCGTCAGCGCCCTGAATCAGCGACAGCGGCAGGTTTCCGGGATCGAGAAGACCGGTACCGGCTTTGACGCCAAAGCTGGTCAGCACGGTAAAGACGCCCCCCGGCGCGATTTTGAAAATAGTTCCGAAGCCGCCCGGTCCGCCTAACCTGCAGGCGCCGTAAAGATTTCCGTCGGTGCCGACAATCAGGGCTGTCGGTTCAAGGCCGTCGAGGTTGGTTGGGTTCGGGTTCGCTGTGCTGGCGGGCTGGAAGGAATGGTAGTCGGTGAGGGGTTTGCCTGGGACGATCTGGTAGATATACGAACAGATCATGCTGTCGTTGCCGGCGCAGGTATCCGGCTTGCGCAGCGACATGGCATAGTAGTTCCCATCGCCGGCCTCGACCACTCCATAGCCGGCGGTTCCCACGGCCAGGGGGGAGTTGAGCGCGGTCGGCGGGGTCTGGGCCGTCGCCACAACGAACACCGCCGCTGGAAACATCCATGCAAGCGACCGAACCATGCGCAGATTCAAGGGAAAAATGGCAGTCACCATGGCCGTGAAGTTGCTTTGCCGCATTTCCCGCGGAGGTTTTGTTGGGATGATCAACACCCCCAGCGGGATCGTTTGTCGGGAATCTTCCGCGGCATTGCGACAATCGGCGATGAGCTATCATGGAGTTGAAACGGTTCCAATGCCAAGGGACACGTTGTGACGAAGAGTAACAAATAAGGCCAATCGCGGTAAACAGGGCGCACACTATGCCGTTTCCCCACTCTGGTTCCTCAGAAAACAGCGAAATAGTCGATTCCGCGCCACAGCTGGTGGGCTGGAAGGAGATTGCGGCTTACCTGGGAAAGACGGAAAGGACCGTCAAGCGTTGGGGGGCCAGCCGCGGCCTGCCCGTCTATCGCGTGCCGGGAAAAGCCAAAGCCTCGGTCTATGCAATCCCCGCGGAGCTCAACGACTGGCTGATATCAAGCACCACGGCATTCCCCGAACCCGTTGAATCGGCCGCGGCTTCGGATGCCGGCGAAACTCTGCCGGATTCAGCGGTTATGCAGGAGAGCGCTCCTTCGCCGCTTCCACATCAACGTGCGAGCCAATTCTCGGGGATGCCGTGGTTGCGAACGGCGGCCTCAATCATCGGAATTGCCGGAGTTGGACTTGTTCTGACAATAGCCGCGTTTTCTTCTGCAAGAGCGTCTCTGCCGCCAAGATTCCGGGCGCTCTTTGAGAACCGGCAGCCGGGCCCGGCATCGAATGTCCCGGCAGTGTCTGAAGCGGACAAGGCGATCGCTCGCGACTTCTACCTGAAAGGCCGCTATGAGTGGAACCAGAGAACTCCGGACAGCCTGAACCGCGCTCTCGATCTGTTTACCCAGGCCATCGTCCACGATCCGGGCTACGCTCAGGCGTACGCCGGCCTCGCGGATACGTACGATCTGCTCAGAGAATACTCAACAATGTCTGAGGCCGAAGCATTTCCGCGCGCCATCGCTGCCGCAAAGAAGGCTGTGCAACTGGACGATACTCTCCCCGAAGCCCATCGCGCGCTCGCCTTCGCCGAAATGTACGGCAGCTGGGATTTCAAGGGCGCAGAAAAGGAGTTCCGTCGCGCCATCGAGCTGGACCCTAAAGACGCCCAGGCTCGGCGCTGGTTTGCAAACGCATTCGCCGTCCCCAGCCGATACGAGGAAGCGCTGAGTCAGCTCAACAAAGCCCAGGAACTCGACCCCTCGTCCCACGCAACTCTCTCCGATAAAGGATTACTGCTGGCCAACGCGGGACATACGAAGGAGGCGATCGACCTCCTGAAGGAAGTCGAGCTATCGGCGCCGGAATTCCGCTCTCCGCATTTGTATCTGATGCGTATCGGCCTCGCGACCGGCGACTATCCGGACTTTCTGTCCGAAGGCGAAAGCGCAGCGGAGGTGGCAAACGATCCGGTACTCAAGGACATTATCGCAGCCGCTCAGGCCGGCTACAAGCGTGACGGTGGGCGGGGACTTCTGCAGGACTTGTACGCCAAACAGAAGGAATATTATCTCGCCGGAAAACTGTCCGGAACATGGCTGGCCAAGACGTGTGTAATGATGGGCCGGAAACAGGAGGCATTGCACCTCCTCGAAGTGGCCTACGCGCGTCACGAAACCGAGGTTCTCAGTTGCCTGTCCCACCCCGACCTGCTGACCTTGAAGGACGAACCCCGATACAAGGCTCTGGTGGCAAAGTTTCGTTTCCCCATGCACCCCGTAGATTCCAACCCGGACATTTCACCCGAGATAGAAAATCCGCGTTTGGCTCTAGCTACCCCGCTACACTGATTCCGTACCTGTACTCGACATTCCAAGTTGTTCTCAGGCGCTCAGCTGCTCTGGGAAGAGGAATGCTTTCTCAGAGAGGGCTATGGCCGCACCAACTCCGTAAACCGCAGAATCTAGGGCGCACGGGCGCCATATGAATTCCCATCTCGAATCATTTAGGACTGTCTTTGGTAACGAAGTGCCGGCTAGTGTCCGCCGAAGTTTCTGCGCAGGTCACCAGTTATCGCTGACAGGCCGAAGCACTCATTCAGAATCGTTTGCACGCAATTCTCAAGATTACTTCTCATAAACGCCCATTGCGACGCGCACCGCCGATCTGGGTTTGAGCGTGAGATTCCAGTTGCAATACCGACGTTCCGGTCCTAATCTGCCCGATGCATGACTTGGCGATTTAGCATCCACTGACGTCACTGGCGCCAGAATAAATCTACAAGTTGTCAAGCAAGGGACGGATAACAATGCCGGCATTCTACCTCCAATTTCCCATCAGCACAAAGGGGGCCCAGTAATACGGGTGCGCATAACCCGCTGGCGCTTTTTGATAAGGGTGGACGGTGCTTAAGCCCCTTCCGTCATTATTGGCTTGGGACTCAACTCTGCCCTGGAGGAGATGGAGCTGTGCCTGGCGCAGCGCCTCCACCTTCGTCACTTTCCCCGCACCTTCAGCCCAGCGCCTGTAGAAATCGCCCATGAATTGTCCAGTGCTGGCGAATGGTCACACGGGCCTTCGCGAGCAGCGCTGCATACGCTCGTATGCAGGAGCGCCCTCAGCGCCGGCCTGAGCGAGGGCCGAAGCGGCCCTAGTCCGGCGCTGGAAAAACATGCCAGGATGGTTCCATCCTGGTCCGCTTAGAAAGCGGATCTGGTGCGGGCGGAGGGAATTGAACCCTCACGGCCTTGCGGCCTGCGGATTTTCATACCACTTCGGCTTTCGCCGCCCCGCCACCGGCGGGTTCGTGGTCTGGACTATACCTTCACCATTCCCCACACGAGGTTTAGGTGCTGCCCGTCTAGTCTCTACACCTTTCCGGAAGTGCTTCCGGGCTTGGCTCGGGATTGCCATTTCAGGTTTCCCCGACTTTGAGCAGTTCTACGCCGTCGGTTTCCCGATGGGCACTCATGCTTGCTTAAGTCCGCTGCGTCTGCCATTTCGCCACGCCCGCGGGAAATTGGCCACAGCCTCATCATAAAGCAAACAGCGATGGTCTATGCTTTGTCTGCCAAGCTGATGACTTCCACTCGGCAGGGACTCTTCTTGGAAGTCGCCTTTTTCTTCGGACGCGATCTCATGATGTTGATAGCGGCGGCATCGAGTTGTGTCTTCAAATGGGCCGCGCGGTTTTTCTCAATCATCTCCACGCTTGTTCGATAGTTCTTGGCGATCTGATAGGTGTCTGCGCCTTCGAGCAGGCGCAGGCAAATGTATGTGTGGCGCAGGCTATAGGCCGTTCGCGTTCTACCGTCACGTTCGGCGCGAAGCTTTTCTGCATCGAGAATTGCGTTGAATAAATCGCGCGGTCATTTCGGAAACAGAAGATCGCTAGGGCCGGGCTCGTGCCACTCCCCCTTGGCTATGGATGCGGTACGGCTACCGGACCTTCCTGGTCCACCGTCGGGTCGGGTACGAGTCCTCAACCGCTCGAACGGTCGAACGGCACCCGCCGCGCTCTTGCAATAGCCAATGCCTCGCTTGCCGCGCACTTCGATCTCCAGGATCGCTTGGCCGGTGTCTCGCCGGCTACGGGGAATCAACCGATGGCGGAGGCGCTGCCGATGCGCGTTGCCTGATCACAGCCATCCGCATCGCGGACGGCTCTGGTCTCTCCGGGAAGGCCGCGCTCTTTCGCTGAACCGTCTCACCGCAATGGCTTCCAGGTCTGTCTACTGAACCGGGCGGAAGCAGATGTTCTCCCCGTCCAGCCTGTACTCGGCCGAGCAGACGTCCCCCCCGCAAATCATCTTCTCGCCGCCGCAAAGCTGGCGCCGCGTGATCAACCCCATGGTCCCGCAGCGGGGGCAGGACATGACCGCGACAAATGGGTTTTGGGCATGACCCAGCTTCGCCTGATTCTCCAGGACGAATACCGTTCCAGGGTCCATTCTCTCGGGAATCCATTCTTCCAGAAACTGCAAGTCGGCTGACATCGTGCCCCTCCGTGATGGGTTGATGTAACCAAGCCACGTCGAGCGAGTTCCGCCCGGCTCCGTTCAAGAACTAAAGCAGGCTGCGAATGGCAGACCGAAGAAGGATGGGTCTCCGGTCCAAAACAGTTTCCTTGCGCAGGGTTGATGAAGTCAACTGCAATCGAATGCAAAGAGTATCGAAAGGGATTCCCCTGGGTGCACGTCGGTAACGATCCGGAGCCGCGGAGTCAAATTCGGTTCCCCCTTAGGGCGAATCGCACAAGACGACGCGCCGATCCGGGGCCGCAATCTATTACGAAGTGTAAACAGGCCCAGCAACTCCGGATTCGTTTTATCGCGAGGCTGTAAGCCCCGCCTTGCCTTGTGAGGAGGCGGCCGCATCAATGGCCCTGTAGGTTTCCTCGTTGCGCAAGATCGCCTCCACGTATTCGCGCGTCTGCGTAAACGGAATCGACTCCACAAACTCATCCATGCCGCTGTAGGGGCCGGCAGCCTGCCAGTCTTGCACGCGGCTCTCTCCGGCGTTGTATGCGGCCATGGCGTATTCAGGCACGCCACCCACCTGATCCAGCATCTCGCGCAAGTAGCGGGTTCCCAGCCGGATGTTCGTCTCCGGGTCAAGTAGTTGGAAAGTCTGAAAATGAGTCATCCCTTCTTCGCGCGCCAACTGCTTCCCATTGGAAGGCAGCAGCTGCATCAACCCGTACGCGTTTGCATACGAGATGGCCGACGGGTTGAACTCCGATTCCTGCCGGATCAGCGACAGTACAAAATACGGGTCGAGGTTGTTCTTTGCTGACTCGGTCTTGATCGTCTCCCACCATGCTTTGGGAAACAGGATTCGCCAGTACACCAGCGGGATGGACTTGATGGAAGCCGATGCGGCATAGGGCAGCGCTTTCTTGAGCGCCCTCATCGCCCGATACGTTTCGCCGTACGAGGCATAGATCTGCGCCTCGGCCAGCGCGCTCCACGACGACGAGTTCGGATCTGCAGCAATCTCAGCGGCAATGTAGTCATTCAATCCGGCGTTGGCCAGCAGCCGCGCCTTGGCCAGATGCGGGCTATCGGCAGGAAAGCTGTCTTCGAGGACCGGCACAACCGGCGCCTGCAGCCGATCCAGTTGCGGCTCCGCAACCGGAACCGCGTCCCCCAGCGCAGTCAGCCGTTGCTTCGCCATCTGCGCATAGAAGTAGTGCTGGTAGGCGCGCACCAGGGCGCGATAGTTCGTCGCCGCATTGGCCGGCCTGTGGTCCTGCGTTTCAAAGAGCCGTCCGCGCCAGTAAAGTGCGGAGACCGTCTCCTTAGCGGCTGGATAAAGCTTGATCTGCTCATCGAACAGGCGCTCCGCATCGGCGTAGAGTCCCTGCCGGTAGCTTAGCCACCCGGCACGCCAATGCGCGTATGCGGCGTTCGAGTTCTCAGGAAAATGCGTCGCCAGGTAGCTGTAATACTCGACGGCGGCGGAATAGTCGCGCTTCAGCATGTACATGTTGCCGCTCGAAAGCAGCGCCTCCGCCAGCCATGGACTATGCGGGAATCTTGTCTCCAGCGAAGCGACAATACGCTGCTGATCTTGCTCGTCTTTTCGGTCGCGAGCCAGTTCCATCAACAAGTAAAGCCGCCGAGCGCCGTGATCGTCATTGGTGTCGGCCAAATCCTGCACCTCGGCCGTGGTCAGCCGCTTCAGTTTCAACTCACAGGCCGCCGCATCCACCGCAAAGCCACTGCGCGCCTGCGCATCCAGGCCCGGCTTACGCGCCAAGGCGCGATATTGCTCGTCCGCCTCGGAGTAGTGACCGGCGTTATAGTAGGCATCCCCCAGGCTGCGCAACTCGGCCACGGTCAACGTGGACTCGGCCCCCATGGCCGTAAGCTTGCCGCGCGCAATCAGCGCGTCTGAACTCAAAGGATGCGCCAGCAATAGCTTCTTGAAGAGTTGCTCCGCCTGCTCGGTCTGGCCCAGGGCATTCGCCACTAGACCCTGCGCAAGCTGATACCCTGCACGGTTCGCCGACTCCGGCGCCGCCGCCAGCACCCGCTGCGCCTCCGGTGCGTTGTTCAGGGTGAGCAGAATGTTTGCTTCCAGTTCCGGGACCTGCGCGTTGAAGATACTGTCCGGATAGCGCGCCGCGAAGCCGCGCAGCAGGGCTTCGGCGGCTGTCTCATTGCCGGCCTCATGATCCGCCTGGGCGCCCAGGAAATCCGCGTAGTCGGCCAGTTCCTGCCCGGCCTGCCGCGCCAGGCGCAGATTCTCCGCCGCGTCTTCAAACCGCCGGTCAGCCAGGTAGGCGTGGCCCAACGCCAGGTAGGCGGCCGAGGCCGCTTCTCCTGTATGCGAATGCGCGTATTTGCTAACGCCGACATAGGCCGCGGGGGTGCGCAGGTTTGCAAGTTGCTGCGCCATCGGGCGCAACTCGGTGGAAGCGACAAACGCCTGCTTGATCCGCGCCGTCCGCGCCCTGGCTGCTTTGCCGCCGCGGGCTTTCTTTGGGACAGGCCGGGGCGGCTTGGCAGTCGGTTTGCTGCTGGTTGCGGCCTGTGGCGGGGCCGGCTGCCCACCTGCGCCACTTGTGGTCTGTACCGGCACTGGAAATACGGCCACGGGAGAAACCGCCATCAGCGCCGCCAGCGCGCCGGAGATCCAGCGCGCCGCAAGCGGATTGGATTTTGGGGAATTCACGACCCTCATCTATTCACTGTAAGCCGATTTCGCATGTGAGTGCCGGTGGGAATCACTGCCGTTACTGTTCTGTGCACCATTGTGGGAACAAGGGAGGCCGGGCAAAAGGGCAGCGGGAGCGCTTTCTTTGGCCGAAATCACCGCTTCACCGCGAAAACCCGCCCCGGATTGTCCCCCACGATCACACCTTCCAACTGCCCACCCAGGTCCACCATCAACTGCGTTAGCGCCCCATCGTGCATCACATTATCACGGATAACGCAGTTCCGCAGCCCCTGGTAGACAATCCCGAACGAAGGACTCCACACCCCCTGGTTCCCATCGTCGCGCCCAGACTGAATGCTGTTTCCAATGCAAGTCACTCCCTGGCAACCATCCATGAAAACCTGTGCCGAGTCGTGGCTCCCAGCCGCAGCAAGCTTGCCGCTTCGCTTGATGAAATTCCCGGTAATGGTCACCTGTGTGCACGCATAGTTGTTCTTTCTGAGCGCAATGCCGCAGGTCCCCGCTCGATCGAAAAAGTTGCCGGTGATCTGGTAACCGTCGCCGCCGGTGATCAGCATATTCTCCTCACCATTCCATTCGATGCGATTGGCGGTAAAAGTAATCGAAGCGTTTTCGTGCCGCGCCGCGAACCCCGCCCGCTGGTTGCCGGAGAACCAGTTATCGATCAGGAACCCATCCCACCCGCGCAGGTTCAAGCCGTCGCCCTTGTTGTAAGCCAGCATGCAATGGCGCACACTGAAAGCCCACACGCAGGCCAAGTTCGCCCCGTCTCCGCTGAAGTGGTTCACCTGGCAGCGCTCGATGCGGAACCCGTCCTCATGCTTGGCATAGCCCGTCCGGTTGACAAAAATCCCATGCACATTCGTGCCCAGATCGCGCCCATCAAGCGCCAGCCCCTCGATGGAAGTACCCCGCGCTTCGGTGATGTTAAGCAGGCAAGTCGAGTCTCCGCTTGCCAGTCGCAGCACGCTCCCGCCCGGCCCGCTGTAATTCCACGCCGCAACGCCGATGACGGCAATCCCGGGTCGTACGTGGAGTTCGTTGACAAGATAAACACCAGGCGGAATAAACACACCGCCGCTCGTTTCCCCCGCCGCATCGAATGCGTGCTGAATTGCCTGGGTGTCGTCCATCTTTCCATCGCCAACCGCGCCCAGCTTGCACACATCCAGCAATTCCCCGTTCGCATTCGCTGCTGGCGCCCCCACAGCCGCATGTGAAAACAGGGCCGAAGCCCCGCCCAGCATTGCGCCTCGCGCCAGGTCGCGGCGATTGAAGAGCGACCTCTCATTCTCAGCCATTCAATTTCTCCTTAGGGCTTGGCCATACCCGCACAACCCAGCCATCGAGCCAGCAATTATTCTATCCATGCCGGCCGATTCACCCGCTAACTTGCCAACTCGCTATTCCCGCGGAGCGGGAGCTAACTTGCTCAATGCATTTCAGCAGACCCCGCTGCGCCTTCGTTTGAACAATTCGAATTTCAACCTGAACGGAACCCACTCTCGATCGTGGTGGAGAATCGTCCATCCTCCGTCATCGGCCGGTCAGCCGCCTCACATGGTCCCATAGGGACCGAACGAAAATAGCCCCGGATGGAGCGCAGCACAATCCGGGGAAAGCGTACCAACCGCATCGCCCCGCCCTGTAGGGGCGGAACGAGTCACCTTCATGCCTTCACCCATATTCATGCGATTGCACTGTTCATACGTCTCAGCCGCAAGCCGGTAAGATAAACTCCGACTCAGGTACACGAAATCCGCAACCAGCCTACCAACATGCCTCCAGTCATTGAAGTCGCCGGTGTCCGCAAGACCTATGGCCGCACCGTGGCTGTGGAAGAAGCGTCTTTCACCGTGCTCGACGGCGAGATCTTCGGGCTGATCGGCCCTAACGGCGCCGGCAAAACCACCACCATGGAATGCATCGAAGGCCTGCGCAAGCCCGATCGCGGCGCAATCAAAGTCCTCGGCCTCGATCCCTTCCGCCAGGTTTACCAACTCCAGGAACGCGTCGGCGTGCAACTGCAGCAGGCGCAGTTGCAGAAGCGCATCAAGGTCTGGGAAGCTGTCGACCTCTGGGCGTCGCTCTACAAAAAGAAATCCACCGACGCCGAGCGCCTGCTCGAACAACTGGGCCTCGCCGACAAGCGAAACGCCTGGTTCATGAACCTTTCCGGAGGCCAGAAGCAGCGCCTGTTTATCGCCCTCGCGCTCATCAACGACCCGGAGGTTGTGTTTCTCGACGAGCTCACCACCGGCCTAGACCCGCAGGCGCGCCACGCCATCTGGGACCTGGTGCGCGGCATTCGCGAGCGCGGCAAAACCGTCTTCCTGACTACTCATTTAATGGAAGAAGCCGAGCGTCTGTGCGACCGCGTGGCCATCATGGAACACGGCCGCATCATCGATATTGACACGCCGGACCGCCTGGTTGCCCGCCACTGCCCCCAACGAACGGTCATTCTCGCCACCGACGATTCCAGCGCAGCCGACCGCTTCCAGACCATTCCAGGAGTCGAGGACGTAACCTGCACCGGCAAGCAATTCACCATCCGCGGCCGCGGTGACGACCTGGTGACCGCGGTGATCCATTGCCTTTCGGAAAGCCAGATACGCGTGACCGATTTCCGCACCATTCTTCCCAACCTTGAGGACGTATTTCTCAAGCTCACTGGCCGCTCCATTCGCGAGTAGGAATCGACCATGATGCTGCGCGGGCTCACAAAACTGACGTGGATCGAGATCAAAGTCTTCATGCGCGAACCGCTGGGCGCAATCGGGTCCATCGTCATCCCGGTTCTCGTTTTCCTGGTTCTCGGTCGAGTCGCCAATTTCAAATCGGCTCCTTCCACGCTCGTCGTCAGCGGCTATTCCGGTTCCGGCCTTCCCGCCATGGTTGCGCTTCTCATCGCCATCAGTGCCGTGCTTTCGCTGGTCACTATCATCTCCATCTATCGCGAAGGCGGCATCCTCAAGCGCCTCCGCGCCACGCCGCTGCGCCCGCAAACCATCCTCACCGCCCATGTGCTCGTTAAACTCATCCTCACCGCGGCAACCCTGGCCCTGATGCTGCTGGCCGGCAAGCACTACTTCCCTCCCGGCGTTCATGTTCCCTGGTTCTCGTTCACCATCGCCCTGCTCATCACTACCTGCAGCATTCTTTCCATCGGCTTCCTCATTGCCAGCATTGTTCCCACCGCGCGCTTTGCCCAGCCCATCGGCGCCATCATTCTCTACCCCATGCTCGGTTTGTCAGGACTCTTCGCACCAATTGCCTATTTGCCTCCGGCGCTTCAAGCGGTGTCGCGTACCCTGCCAACCACCTACGCAGTGCACCTCCTGGAGGGCATCTGGAGCGGCGACGCCTGGTCCGCCCACCTGGGTGACCTGACGGCTTTGACAGTGGCGTTCATCCTCTGCACCGCGCTCTCGGCAAAGGTATTCCGCTGGGAATGACCGGCGCGGGGAACCTCCCAACCGACCCGATCACCGCCCTTGGACTCCCCAGCCCTCATCCGTTAAACTGAACCTTGCGCGTCTCTCACTCAACTCCCCAACCGGCCCCCCAACGATTTCTAGCAACCAACCACCATGGCCACCATCCAACCTATTGCAGGTGAACTCGAGCCGCATCCCGACGTAGCCCTGGTTGAAAGGGTGCGCGGCGGAGATGTCTCGGCCTATGACACGTTGGTCCGCAAGTACGAACGGCAGATCTTCCGCATTGCGCAGCACATTACGCAAAACCGCGAAGACGCTGAGGACGTAATGCAGGACGCGTTTTTGAAGGCCTATGAAAAGCTCGATCAGTTCCAGGGGAATTCAAAGTTTTACACATGGTTGGTTCGGATTGCGGTCAACGAAAGCCTGATGCGGCTGCGCAAGCGCCGCACCGGCAAAATGGTCTCGATCGACGAGGACGTCGAAACCGAAGAGGGCAGTGTTCCCCGCGACCTAGCCGACTGGGCGCCCGATCCGGAGCAGAACTACACCCAGACGGAACTCCACAAAATCCTGGAAAAGACCATCAAGGGCCTTCCTCCCGGCTTCAAGGTCGTCTTCGAGCTGCGCGACGTACAAGGTCTTTCCACCGAGGACACAGCGGAAGCGCTTGGCCTCAGCATTCCGGCCGTCAAGTCGCGCCTCTTGCGGGCCCGGCTGCAACTGCGAGAACGGCTAAGCCGCTACTTCCGCAGGAAGAAGGGAGCTGAGGAATGACCTGCACCGAATTTCTCGCCCTTCTGGACGACCTCATCGACGACTCGGTAACCACGAAGATGCGCGCCGATTTACAGGAGCACTTGCACGGCTGCTCGCACTGCGAAGTCACCCTGAGCACGACCCGTAAAACCATTGAAATCTATCGCTCCCACGAGATTTACGTACTCCCCCCCGGCCTCCGCGAGCGCCTCCACGCCGCCATCATGGCCCGCTGCAAAAAGGGCTGCTAAGGCCGCCCAGCAACCCGCTAACCATTTCATCCTGAATAACTTAATAAGGCAACAATATACCTCACTCATCAACCTGCAAGGGGGCGCTAAATGACGAAGCCCCTTTCCCCCACTCACAATTCTATCGACACACCCCGGCAACCGTGGATATCCTCGCCATACTCTCTAATTTCATGGTGGGATATGGAAGAGTTCTCAGCGGAAGAGTTCTACGAAATCGGCAACTACCTCGGAAAGATGAGCGAGCTTTTCGACTTGGGTGAGACGAATGAACGTCTTACCGAACAAAATCAAAAAGAAGCGCTTTACTCTCAAATCGAGGGGATACTGGAATCCTGCAAAAGACTCGATCTCCGAGTCTCCAGCATATGCGCAGGAGAGTTCCTCTTTGACATCGAAGCGAACAGCCTCACTGTTGGATCTGCCCATCACCATTTTGAAGTGCTTGGAGCTACGATCCGCCGTGAAATGCAAACGGTACTGTTTTTCCACGTCCCTTCATCTCAAGCCGAGTTCTACGACAAGAAAGAACTTTTCGGTGCAAAGGTTTCTGGCCGATTCCCTAACCTCCAATCAGACATCATAGAATCTGGTAACTGCCTTGCACTCGGACGTGGAACGGCCTGTGTTTTCCATCTGATGCGCGTCATGGAATCCGCAGTACAGGAATTTGGCCGCGCCCTCGGCATTCTGGCAGTGGACACAAAAAACTGGCAAAATATCCTTGATGAAACTAATAAGGCAATCAAGGCACTTCCAGCCAAGAACTCCCTCACTCCCCCGTTAAGCGAAGCGACGGCAAACCTCTACAGTGTCAAACTAGCTTGGCGTAATGAAGTCATGCACCCCAAGGCTACATACACACTGGATGAAGCCAAAGACGTATTCCGGCAAGTAAAACTTTTCATGGGCAACCTTGTAGAAGTGCTGCCCTCCCCTTCATCGACAACGATTCAATAGGTGGAACCGTGGAACCCAAAACACTACAACAGGCAATCGTCTATTTCGCCGATCCCGATAACTGCGTCCGCTACCTCGTAGACCGTCGGTCGTATTCGGTCGTTGATTTCGAGGCCATACGGCTATAATACTCCGATCTATGGTTTTTGTGATTCCGACTTTTGAATGCAATTGTGTCCCGTGCCTGAGTTCTGAATGTGACGGCGCAAGGACTCGATTGCCGCTTCCCATCCCTGAAGACATAGAGACAAATCGTATAAACTCACCCACGGAGTTAGAGCCACTACTTGTCTTGTGCATTCGCTGCGAGAAGGTTTCCAAGTGGACAAGCACGGATGAGTTGGAAGTATGGGAGTTCCCCCAATCCGTCCGAGAGACAGGGACCGAATTTCGTGTGATTGAATTTTTATGCGTCGTGGAAGGTTGCGCATCTCCACTGCGGATATGTGCGCGATGTGATAAAACTCTGCCCTCAAAGCCCGTACTCGAAGCCGCAAGATGGTATGCCATGGAAGCTGGTGCCACATGTTTCGGTGGGCATTCTCTGACGGGCAAACATAGGCCGCCGATGACTTTGTGGGAGTATTGAGCCGGATTGGAGTTTGATGAGCCAAGTATATTTTTACCCTTAATAAACTGTCATCCTGAGCGAGCGCAGCGAGTCGAAGGATCTGCGGTTGTTATTTGGCCGCCCTTTGGATTCCCCTGGCCTCGCTTTGAGACCTGGGATTCGACGATTCCGCTGGCCTGGATTCCTGGCTCCCGCCCGGATTTGACCGGACTGAACCACCCCTAGCACCTTCGTGCAGCTTCACCGGGCAACTTTCAGGCGTAAGCTGGGTTCAAGCAGGTGGGGCAGCCCATTCTCCGAAAAACACCTCCGGAGAGAGAAACCAGCCCTACAGGAGCCCAACCGATGGACCGACTCAAGGGATCGCTTGCCGTCCTTTTGTGCGGCCTGCTTTCCGTCTCCCCCAGCCCGGCATCGGCCCAGACAGCTCCCGCTCCATCCCCAAGCCATGCCCGCCAGCCTTATCAATCCGGCGAGTTGCGCGGAGACGACCGCATCCTCCAGGCCCTCAACCGCTTCACCTTCGGCGCACGCCCCGGCGATCTCGAAGCCGTCCGTGCCATGGGTTTGGAAAAATGGTTTGCCCATCAGTTACAGCCCGAAGCCATTGATAACGCAAACCTCGAAGGCCGCCTTGCCCAGTTCCCTGCCATGCAATGGAGCACCCAGGACCTGATCTTCCGACTGCCTAGCAACGCCATGATCCGCCAGGCGGCCGACGGCAAGGTACCCATCCCCAATGATGGAGCGCTCCGCTCCGTCTATATGGACGAAATTGCCCGCTACCAGAATCGCCAATTGCAGAAAGAGCAACAGAAGCAGCAGCAGACATCCCTGACTGCCGGCGCCGTCATGCCCGCCGCAAAGAACGGCCAGGCAATGGCGTCAGAACCTAACGCAACCATGCGCCAGCCCAAACCCGCCCTAGCCGAATCAGGCCAGATGATGGCTCCGCCCTCCGATTACGCTCCCGAGCAACCCGCCTTCACCGATGCGCAGATCGCTCGCGTCCTCGCCCTCCCACCGCAGCAGCGCGTCGCCCGCCTGGTGAATATGCCGCAGCCGGAGTTCGACAGCTTCCGCAAGGCCCTCAAAGGCCCGCAGCGCGCGGCCCTCACCACCGGCCTCAACCCCGCGCAAAAAGAAGTAACTCTAGCGCTTGAAGGCCCTCAGCGCGTGGTCAACGACGAGTTGATCGCCCAGCGCCTTACCCGCGACATCTACTCCAATGCCCAGTTACAGGAAGTCATGACCGACTTCTGGCTCAACCACTTCAACGTCTATCTGCATAAGAACGATGAAACTCCATACTATCTCGTGAGTTATGAGCGCGATGTTATCCGTCCGCGCGCCCTCGGAAAGTTCGAAGATCTGCTCGAAGCTACGGCGCACAGTCCCGCGATGTTACTTTATCTCGATAACTCCAGCAGCATGGGCCCCGATTCGCCGGCGGCAGAAAAAGCCAAAATAGCCGCCGCCCGACGCCCCGACGCCAAAAAGGCTGCCCCTGAAGGCCTGAACGAAAACTACGCCCGCGAACTGATGGAATTGCACACCCTAGGCGTGAACGGCGGCTACACCCAGACTGACGTCACGCAAGTGGCGCGCGTGCTCACCGGCTGGACCGTCGACAAGCCGCAACGCGGCGGCGGGTTCAAATTCGACGAAAATCGCCACGAGCCGGGAACCAAGAAAGTCCTCGGTAAAAAAATCAAGGAGCACGGGGAACAGGAGGGCCGCCAGCTTCTGCACATGCTCGCCACGCGCCCTGCGACGGCCAAATTCATCTCGCGCAAACTCGCAATTCGCTTCGTCGGCGATGAACCTCCGCAGTCACTCATCGATCGGATGGCAAAGACTTATCTCAAGAGCGACGGCGACATCTCCGAGGTGCTCAAGACTCTCTTCCACGCCCCCGAGTTCTGGTCTCCCGAAGCCTATCGCGCCAAAGTAAAAACCCCGCTTGAATACGTGGTTTCAGCGGCCCGCGCCAGCAACGCCAACATTGAAAACCTGCAGCCTTTGGCCAACGCTCTGCGCGATATGGGCATGCCCGTCTATGGAGCAGTCCCGCCAACCGGCTACAAGTGGGATGCATCCGACTGGGTCAGTACCGGCGCACTCGTCAACCGCATGAATTTCGCCCTTACTCTCGCCGCCAACAAGCTTCCCGGAATCGCGATCACCTGGTCGCCGCAATCAGAAGCTTTGATCACAAGAATCGATGACGGCTCTGCAACGCAGACTCTGGCACCGAGTCCTTCCTCCACTTTCCTGCCCGGTCCCCCGCCCACCCCAGAAGCCGAAGAGCAGCGCCTTGAATCGCTCCTCGTCGACGGCGGCGTCAGTCCCACTACCCGCGCGGCAGTGTTGGATCAATTCAATGCGCAGAGCCAGTCCAATCCGCCAAGTCAAATGCAGCCAGCGCAGAATCAATCGCCGCAGAAGCCGCTTCCCGCCGCAGCCAAGCCCATGAACGCGACCCAGGCTGCCGCGGCTCTCGAAAAGCAGGACCAGTTACTGGCCGGGCTATTACTCGGCTCGCCCGAGTTTCAACGCCGATAACATCGATGTAAGTCAATTTCAGATTTGTTGCTAACTGAGAGGTCCATCATGCAGACCAACCGTAGATTCTTCCTCCGCAATGGCGCCCTGGCCATCGCCGGCACCGCTGCCATCCCTAGTTTCCTGGTCCGCTCCGTCCTCGCCGAAGCCGCATCCGCTCCCAGCCGCCGCCTGGTCGTCATCTTCCAGCGCGGCGCGGCCGATGGACTCAACGTCGTTGTCCCCTACCGCGAGAAGAACTACTACGACATGCGCCCCGGCATCGCCATCCCGCAAAATCAGGTTCTCGACCTCGACGGATTCTTCGGCCTGCACCCGTCGCTCGCGCCCTTTAAGCCGCTCTACGATCAGGGCCATCTCGCCATTGTCCACGCCGCCGGCTCGCCCGACATGTCCCGCTCCCACTTCGATGCCCAGGACTTCATGGAGTCGGGCACGCCCGGCGTCAAGAGCACTGAAGATGGCTGGCTCAATCGTGCCCTGCAGGAAGAAGACCTGCGCCGCCGCCAGCAGCACACCGCCTTCCGCGCCTTGGCTCTTGGCTCACAGGTGCCGCGAACGCTCGCTGGCAGAATTCCCGCAATCGCGCTGTCGAGCGTCAACAGCTTCGCCGTCGGCGGCCGCGGCCCCACGCCTTCGCCCGCGGCCAGCGCATTCCAGGCCATGTACGGCGAAAGCGGCGACCAAATCTTCCACGCCACCGGCGACGAAACCTTTGAAGCCGTCAAGATGCTTCATGACGCCAACCCTGCCCAATACAAGCCCGCCGCGGGCATCGAGTATCCCAACAACGAATTCGGCAACAACATGAAGCAGATCGCGCAGTTGCTTAAGTCGAACCTCGGCGTCGAGGCCGCATTCACCGACGTCGGCGGTTGGGACACGCATCAGAACCAGGGCGACGTCAACGGCCAGCTCGCCGACCGCCTGCGCGAATTTTCCTCCGCGATCGCCGCCTTCTGGCAAGACATGGGCGACGAAGCCGAGAACATCACCCTCGTCACCATGTCGGAATTTGGCCGCACCGCGCGCCAGAACGGCACCGGCGGCACCGACCACGGCCATGCCAACGCTATGTTCGTCCTCGGCGGCTCCGTCAAGGGCGGCAAAGTCTACGGACGCTGGCCGGGCCTCGGCAACGAGCAGCTCAACGAAGGACGCGACCTCGCCGTCACCACCGATTTCCGCCAGGTCCTCGGCGAAGCCGTATCCAAATCCATCGGCGCTCGGAATCTGGAAATGGTCTTCCCTGGCGCCCAACTCCGCCAGGACCGGTTCCTGCGAATCGTCTAGCAAGTACGTGGGTGTCCCATCCTTGCGATGCCTTTGTTTTTATCGCAAGGGAGGAATACCTCAACCCTCACTCCGCCCGCAACGCCTCCGTCGGATTCACCGAAGCCGCTCGCCGCGCCGGGAAGTAGCTCGCCATCATCGCCGAAGCTCCCAGCACCACCGCCACCGACACCAGTGTCCCCGCATCCCAGGCCTGCACCCCAAACAGCAGCTTGCCCATCAGCATTGCCGCGCCCACCGATCCAGCCAGCCCCACCACCACACCCACAGCAATCAGCCGCCCAGCCTCTCCCAGCACCAGTTTGTAGACTGAACTGCGTTGCGCGCCCAGCGCCATGCGCACCCCAATCTCCCGCGTCCGCTGGCTCACCGAGTATGCAATGACGCCGTACAGACCAACCACGCCGAGGATCAATGCCAGAGCTGCGAATCCTCCCACCAGATAAGCGGTCGACCGGTGGAGATAGGCTGTCTGAGACTCATTGATATTCATGGTCATGGTCGAGCCATTCTCGAGTCCGACACCGCTGTCGAGTTGATGGATCGCAGCCGTCAGCGTGGGCAGGATTGTCTGCTCATCCTGTGAAGTCCGGACGATCAGCGAGAAGTACGAGCCTGTGTTCTGGTTAAACGGATAGTAGACCACGGGATCTTGCCCTTCATCGAGCGAACCGTCCTTGAAGTCCTCTACGATGCCGATAACCTGCTTGATCGACGAAGGGCTGAGTTGCGGATCGCCAATCTGCTTTCCGATAGCATCTTCGTTGGGGAAGAACTTCCGCGCAAACGTACGATTGATCACCACCACCTTCGGTTTAGACTCATCCTCCGCATCGGCAAAGTAACGGCCGCTCACGAGCCGCGCCCGGAGGGTAGTGAAAAAATCGGCGCTGACGTCGCGCTCGTCGGCCGTGATGTGAATGCCGTTGTAGGGCCGGCCCGCAATCCGCACCCAGTCCGTATTGCAGCCACACGTTACCGGAAGCAGACTTGTAATCGCCGCGGATCGCACACCCGGCAAGCCTTTAACGCGTTCTATCATCTGTCGAGCAAAGGCGATCTTCTGGTCGTCCTTCGAATACCTCAAGCCCGGCAATTCAACGCGAACCGTGGCCAAGTGGTCCGCCGGGAATCCCAGGTCGACGTGCAGCAGACGATAAAGGCTCTTGCCGAGCAGGCCGGCGCCGCTTAAAAGCACCATTGCGGTGGCCAGTTCGATCACTACAAGATGCGCGCCCATCCGGCGCCACAGCGTTCCTGCCGAGGTCCGTCCTCCTTCGGTCAAACCGTTGCGCATTCCTGAAAAAGAAAGATGAAGAATCGGCGCAACCGAAAACAGACCCGACGCAAAGAGCGCCAGCGCCGTTGCAAATAGCAGCACGCGCGGATTCAGCCCCAGCCCTTGAAGATATGGCATGTTTGCCATCATGTCCTTCGAGATGAGATGGCTGAGAACCTGCATCGCGCCATCCGCAAAGGCCAGGCCAACCGATCCACCCGCAGCCACGAGCACCAAGCCCTCGATGGCAAACTGACCGGTGAGCCGGAGTGAGGAAGCGCCCAGGGCGCCGCGCACTGCGATCTCGCGCTTGCGGCTCTCAGCACGCACCAGCAGCAGGCTCGAGACGTTCACGCAGGCAATGAACAGAAGCAGCCCGGCGCCGCCAAGCAGAACCAGCAGAATGGGACGAATATCGCCAACAATCACCTCCGACAGCGGCATTACACTTGCCCCACGCTGGCTATTGGTGTCGGGATATTGGCGCTCCAACTGCTCTGCAATAGACTGCAGGTTGGCCAGCGCCGCCTGAACCGAAACTCCATCCTTGAGCCGTCCGACCCCATAGAGGTTGTGGCAGTCGCGCCGCTTCTCGCAATCGGTGTCAGGCTTGAGCGCTGCCCAGAACTCCGCATCGCTGCTCAGAGCGAATTGAAAGTCTTTCGGCAATACGCCGATCACCGTATTGGTTTCGCCGCTCAACATGATTGGCTGCCCGATTACATCGGCTCGTCCGCCAAACCGCCGCAACCATGTTTCGTAACTCAGCATCACCACATGCGGCCCGCCCACAACATCCTCACCCGGTAGGAAGTCCCGGCCAAGCGCCGGCCTGGCGCCCAGCGTGCGAAAGAATCCGGCGCTAACCCGCTCATCCAGCACCGGCTCGGTACCCGCCGGTGTGGTCAACAGGTCGTTCCACCCGGTAAACACATCCAGCGAACTCAAGACGGTGTTCATTCTCTTCCAGTCCAGGTAATCGGCGTAGGAAATGTTGACGCGAGGCGCCGCTGGATCTTTCTCGGTGACGTGCACGAGCGTTCGCGGATTCGGATAAGGCAGCGGTTTGATCAGCGCGGCATCCACAAACGCGAAGATCGCCACGCTGGCGCCAATCCCCAAGCCGAGAATCAAAATCGCGGTCAACGCAAATCCCGGGTTCTTGCGCAACTGCCGCAACGCAAACTTCAGATCCTGTGCCACCGTCTCCATCTTGAATCCCACCACTTCGTGGCTCTTCTCCTTCAGCCGCGTCGCATTGCCGAACTGCCGCATCGCCGCATACTTCGCGGCCTCCGGCGACATTCCCGCCGCGATGTAGTCCTTTTCCGCCTGCTCGCGATGAAACAACATCTCCTCGTCAAGCTCGCTGCCAAAACGCCTGCGGGCAAAAAGCATCGAAAGCTTCTTCATAAACTGAGAAAGAGAGTCCAATTCAACCTCCCAGGTGTTGTGTTCCCGCCAGAGTTACTCGGTTCGCAGCGCGATCATCGGGCTCGTTCTCGTCGCTCTGCGCGCCGGCAAATAACACGCTACCAGCGCAATCGCAACCACTCCCAACCCGACTGCGGTAAACGTCAGCGGGTCAGTTGGACTCACGTTGTACATCAGGCTCCGCAAAACGCGCGCCAGCCCCAGCGCAACAATCACGCCAAGCGCTGCGCCCGCAATCGCGAGTTGCGCGGCCTGCGCAAGAACCAGCCGCAAAAGATCGCGGGGCGGAGCACCGAGGGCCAGCCTCAATCCAAACTCGGGAATTCGCTGGCTTACCGAATACGAAATCACTCCATACGTGCCAATGGCGGCAAGAACAATCGCCAGCCCTGCAAACAATCCAACCAGGAAGAATGAAAAGCGCGGCGTCGCAATCGATTCATTCGCCACCTGATCCATGAGCCGGATATCGGCCACGGCCAGCGAAGGATCGAGCCGCTTCACCTGGTCCCGCACCGCATCCGCCAGCAATCGAGGGTCAGCATCGGCGCGAATCACCACCAGCATCTCCGGCTCCGGCGCCTGAAGATGCGGCCACCAGAACGCCGGCTCCGCGCTCGCGCTGCTGGGCTTGTCTTTCACATCGCCCACCACGCCCACAATCGTCATCCAGTCCTTTTCCTTGGGATGGTCATCAAATGTAATCCGCTTGCCCAGCACATCTTCATTCGCCCAGTAGCGCAAAGCCATGGCCTGATTGATGATCATTACTTCAGGCGCACCTACCTTGTCGGCTTCAGTGAAGAATCGGCCACGCACCAGGGGAGTTCCAAGCGCACGGAAATAATCCGGCGTCGCCATGTGGTAGCGCGCATGGAATTCCTGATGAGGGGCCGCTTTCTTTCCTTCGATGGTGAATCCGCCTGCGTTCTCGTCGTATCCCGTCCAGGGCAAGTCGCTTCCCGCACCCGCGCTCTCCACCCCTGGAAGCGTGCTGAGGTTCGCCAAAAGCCGATCGTAGAAGCGCCCGCTGTCCGCGCCAGTCTTGTAAACAGCGTCCGGCAGCGAGAGGCTCGCCGTCAGCACATGATCCTTCTTGAATCCCGCGTTCAGATGAAGCTGATTCAGAAAGCTGCGCAGCATGAGGCCGGCTCCAATCAGCAGCACGCACGCAAGGCTCACCTCTGAAATCACCAGCGCATTGCGCAACCTGCGCTGCCGCGCGCTGCCGGTCGATGTCCGTCCGCCTTCATACAACCCGCGCTTGGGATCGGTGCGCGACGCCTGCAATGCCGGTGCAAGTCCAAAAAGGACCCCTGTCGCAATGGAGACAAGAAAGGTGAAAGCAAACACCAGCGCGTTGATGTGAATGTCATGCGCGCGTGGAAATCCGGCAGGCAAAAGAGCAACCAGCGCCTTCACGCCGCCCTCGGCCAGAAGCGCTCCCAATCCCCCGCCCAGCAGTGAAATCAGGAGGCTCTCGGTGAGCATCTGGCGAATCAGCCGGCGCCGCGGCGCACCCAGCGCCAACCGCACCGAGATCTCGCGCTGCCGCGCCGCGGCCCGCGCCAGCAGCAGGTTTGCCGCATTGGCGCACGCAATCAGCAGCACCATGCTCACTGCGCCCAACAGCACCAGCAGCATGCGTTGATTGGCCCCGACGATCTCTCGATACAACGGAATAACCAGCACATTCCAGCCCGTATCTCCCTCGTGCTCGCGGCCCAGCTGCGCCATCATCGCATTCATCTCGGCATTGGCCTGCGCGGGCTGCACGCCGTTCTTCAACCGCCCGATTCCCTCAACATAATGCGATCCGCGCTGGCTTGAATTGCCTTCGAACCCAAAAGGCCACCACACATCCACGCTCTCGCCATAAGGAAGCGAATGGTAATCGTTCCCCGGATGTTCAGTGCCCGCGGGCATGACGCCGATCACCGTGTACGGCTTCATGTTCAAAGTGATTTTGCGGCCAATAATATCCGCTGCTGCATCGAATCGCGTTCGCCAGAGCCGGTTGCTCAAAACTACCTGCTGCCCGTTCCCGGGAATCTCGGCATTCCAATCGAACTCCCGTCCAAGCTGCGGTTTCAGGCCCAGCACGCGAAAATAGCCCGACGTGATTCCGAATCCAGAAAGCTCAACCGGCACGCCCGATCCGGATAGCTGCATGTCTCCTCTCGTGAACGCCGCCATCGACTCGAAGGACTTGTTGCGCGCTCGGAAATCGAGAAAATCGAAAGGATTGAGCGGAAACTTCGGATACTCCGCACTGGTCAGGAACAAGCGGACGATCTGTTCCGAGTGCGGATACGGCAGCGGCTTCAACAGCACGCCCTCGATCACGCTGAAAATGGCGCTGTTGGCGCCGATGCTCAACGCCAGCGTCAGCGTAATGACGGCAGTGAATCCGGGGTTCGACATCAGTTGCCGCACCGCATAGCGGACATCCTGCATCACCGACTCGAAGCTGAATCCCACCACCTCGTGGCTCTTCTCCTTCACTCGCGTCGAGTTCCCAAACTGCCGCATCGCCGCATACCGCGCGGCCTCCGCCGTCAGGCCGCCGGCGATGAGTTCCTTTTCCGCCTGCTCGCGATGAAACGCCATCTCCTCGTCCAGTTCACTGCCGAAGCGTTTGCGCGTCACCAGCAGCCAGAGCTTCTTCAGAAACAGAATCAACGGTTCCATCTAAGCCTCCTGCACATCCTGCAACACGCGGCCAATGGCCGCAATCATCTGCTCAAATTGCGACAACTCCACTCCAAGCTGCTTTCGTCCCGACGCCGTCAGCGTGTAAAAATGAGCCCGGCGGTTTGTCTCCGTCATCTTCCACTCCGCTTTCACCCACCCCTGCAACAGCAACCGCTGCAGCGCGGGATAGAGCGAGCCTTCTTCCACGGTCAGCACATCGTCGGAGAGGCGTTTAATCGACAGCGCGATCCCATAGCCGTGCAGTGGCGAGCGCGTCAGCGTCTTCAGAATCAGCATGTCCAGCGTTCCAGGTAAAAGGTCGGATTTCTTGGCCATGGATGGATATATAGTTTATCTATGGGTAGAGAGTCAATGGAATTCTTTTCAATGATCCTCCCCATTAGGAAATGGCCGCCCGCCCCAGGTCAAGCAGCCACAGTTCCCTAGTCCCTATTCCCTGTTCCCTCAATGCTTCGAATACATCTCCATCACATCCTTGCGCAGCTCTGCGCGGCTTTGCTCTCGTGTATAGAACATATGGCCGCCGGGAAACTCGTGCACCGCAACCCGCGTCGGGTCGCCCATCACCGGAATCTGGTCCACCGTCAGCACCGATCCCATGAACGGGCAGGAAAGATCGTTCCATCCATGCACAATCAGCACGCGCAGCTTGGGGTCGGCCGCAACCGCCTCGCGCAAATCCGGAACAGCTCCCTTGCGCAGATCGCCACCGCGGTCCCATAGCCGGTTCACGTCATATGAGAGCGCGTTGTAGCGCGCATCCACCTTCCAGCCCACCACGCGCGTCACAAAATCCACCATCGCCGTGGTCTCCGGCGCAATCATGCTGGCCAATATCGGATCGTTCGCCCGCTGCTCCGGCGCAAACGGAAACGGATCGAACGAAGTCACATTCGAGTCGTATACCGATCCCAGCTTGCCCTGCTCGCGCCACACCTCGCGCAGGTAAGCACCCGTATCGATGCGTCCCCCGGAGTACTTCACAAACGCCGGATCGAGCCCGGTCAGTTCCGTCACGTGCTGAATCAATTTCTGCTGCGCGTCCGCATCCGATCGCCCCTTCAGAAGCGTCGTCGCATATTCGCCGCGCGTGTAAGCAATCACGTCGGCCATGGTCTGGGGATTCAGCTTGCTCTCGCGTTCCAGATGCGCCGCTGTGATCGAGGGCAGCGTCATCATCCACGGCACCGGCGACAAATCCTCATTTTCGTCGATGGTCGGATTCAGATACGGCGACACCAGCACCACGCCATTCATGGCCACGCCCAGTTGCGATTGCAGGTAGTGCGTAATGCGCGGCCCGCGGTACCCGCCATAACTCTCGCCGACGAAATACTTCTTCGAACCCAGCCGGCTGTTCTTCACCAGCCAGTCGTAGATGATCCGCGAAAGATACTCAATGTCCGGCGTCGTCGAGTAGAAAAGCTTCTTCGCTTCCGCCTCCGGCACGCTCGCCCGGCTGAATCCGGTGCCTACCGGATCGATGAAGACGAGGTCGGTGAAATCCAGCCACGTCCCGGGATTATCCGTCAGCACTGTCGGGTCAGACGGACTGTCGCCCTCATTGCCCGCGTTCAAATGCTTGGGCCCAATCGCGCCGAAATTCAAATACACACTCGACGCACCGGGCCCGCCATTCATGGCAAAGGTCACCGG
Organism: Occallatibacter sp.; assembly: GCA_050013495.1. Lineage (GTDB taxonomy): Bacteria > Acidobacteriota > Terriglobia > Terriglobales > Acidobacteriaceae > Telmatobacter. The sequence continues at coordinate 63,671 of JBEKFD010000002.1, forward strand.
CCGGTTTTCGCCTTCCATTGTGTAAGCAGTTACCACCACCTGCCCAGCGATCTTTCCGTCGCCATCGCGCACCGGGAATGCGCCCAACGTCACCGTGTAATGCAGCGTTTTGCCGCCCAGTTCCATCGACTGCTGCACGTGCGCATCCGGCGGCAGCGGAGGCAGCGCAGCCTTTTCAGCCGCAGCCTTGTCGCTTGCTGTCTTGTCGCCGCCAGCCCCAGCGCCCGGCGCGGTCTTATCGCCGCCATCCGGTTTCCCGGCCTGCGCGTGCATCGGCGTGGCAAACATTCCAAAACAGATTAGCGCGCACACAGCCAATGCCGTGCACCGGAAAGAAGGTTGAACCTTTGGAAACACCATTTCGATACAATACATGCCTGAGGCTAGCCTCTGGCAGTCCCCCCGCCGCATGATTTACCCTCACACATGGCATGAAACTCTCCCGCACGCTCCTCATTTCCACCCTGACTGCGTTCATCGCGGCCTCGGCCACCGCACAACAGCCCACTCCTCCGCCTGCGCAACCGGCAACCGCACAAGACCTGCCCGATGCGCCCCAGGCCACCGCCGCAGCCATGATACGTCCCAACGGCCCTACTGTCGTCATGGACACTTCCATGGGCCGCATCACCTGCCAGTTCTACCAGCAGCAGGCGCCCAAGGCGGTCGCCAACTTCATCGCTCTGGCCGAGGGCGCCATTGACTGGACCGACCCCACCACCAAGAAGAAGCAGCACCACAAGCCCTACTACGACAACACCACCTTCCACCGCGTCATTCCCGAATTCATGATCCAGGGCGGCGACCCAACCGGGACCGGCGCCGGCGACCCCGGCTTTGCTTTCGACGACGAGTTCGATCCCAACCTGAACTTCGACAAACCCGGCCGCCTGGCCATGGCCAACTCCGGACCCAACACCAACGGCAGCCAGTTCTTTATTACCGAACAGGCCTACGACTCGCTCAATCAGCACTACACGCTCTTCGGCCAGTGCGACGATCCCAGCGTCCTTGTTGTCCAAACCATCGCCCGCGTTCAGCGCGACTCGAACGACAAACCGATCACGCCGGTGATCCTCAAGAAGGTGACCATCGTCCGCGAAGGCAAGCCGCTGCCACCGCTGCCGGCAGCGCCGCCGGCGCCCAAACAATAGCCTCTAGGTGCCCCATCGTTGCCGCGTTCTTGTTTTTTGCGGCCAGGGTGGGAATCCACAACCCGAAAAGCATGGGTGCCCCCAGGTCTCGATTTTGAGACCTGGGATCCCACAAATTCAAATCGCAATCAGGAGTCTCCATGTCCCTCGCACCAGGCACCTACGCCGTCCTCTCGACCACCGAAGGCAACATCACCGTTCGCCTCTTCGAGGCCGACGCGCCCGTCACCGTCAAGAACTTCATCGAATTGGCCGAAGGCACAAAGGAGTGGACCCACCCCACTACGCGCGCCAAGTCCCAGGAAAAGCTCTTCCACGGCACCATCTTCCACCGCGTCATTCCCGACTTCATGATCCAGGGCGGCGACCCCACCGGCACCGGCATGGGCGGCCCGGGCTACCGTTTTGAGGACGAGACCAAAGGCTCGCCGCACAAATTCGACAAGCCCGGCAAACTCGCCATGGCCAACTCCGGCCCCAACACCAACGGCTCCCAGTTTTTCATTACCGTCGCCAACACCGACTGGCTCACCGGCAAGCACACCATCTTCGGTGAAGTGGTGGAGGGCCAGGACATCGTCACCAAAATCTCCAAGGTCCCGCGCAACGGCCAGGACAAGCCGCACAAGCCCGTAGTCCTCGAATCCGTTACCATCGAGCGCGTCGCGTAGTTGCCCATCCTGTGCAGACCAGCGAACCCCCAACCCCGGTTGGGGGTTCGCTGTTTCAAGCACAGGATAGTATCATTCCTCATCGGTAAAACAAGTACCTCCGAATTGCTAGAAGCCGCGATCCTCGTCGCGCCACAAACTCGCTGAGTTCTTATCAACCGATAATGGAGTCTCTTCAGATGCTTCCTTTTACTGCCTTGCGCAGCCTGACCGTTGCTTCCTCTCTTTTACTACTTGCCTCCGCTGCTCACGCCGCTGACACCCCAGACCTGCATCGCGGCTACTACTCCGATCCCGCCCTCCACGGCGACACCATCGTGTTCACCTCCGAAGGCGACCTGTGGTCCGTCAGCGTTCACGGCGGCCAGGCGCACCGGCTCACCACCGGCGCCGGCGCCGAGCAAAAGGCCACCATCTCTCCCGACGGAATGACGGTAGCCTTCCGCGCCAACTACGAGGGACCCTCCGAGGTCTACACCATCCCCGTTGACGGCGGCCTTCCCCGGCGCCGCACCTGGGACGGCAACTCCGAGCCCGAAGGCTGGGCTCCCGACGGCCGCCTGCTCGTGGCAACCGAACGCTACTCCACGCTCCCCGGCGCCCAGCTCGTGCTGGTCGACGATCGTGGTGCGCGCGAGATGGTTCCCCTCGCCCAGGCCGCGCAGGGCGCCTACTCGTCCGACGGCCACACGCTCTTCTTCACGCGCTGGTTCAGCCAGGGCAGCCAGACCAAGCGCTACAAAGGCGGCACCGCTGAAAACATCTGGAGTTTCGACGGCGCCCATGAAGCCGTGCCTCTCACCGCGGACTGGACCGGTACCTCCACCAATCCAATGTTCTGGAGTGGCCGCGTCTATTTTCTCTCTGACCGCGACGGCGTCACGAACGTCTACTCCATGGACCCGCAAGGCCACAGCGTCAAGCAGGAAAGCCATCAGCACATATTCGATGTTCAGTCCGCTTCGCTTTTCGATGGCCGCATCGCCTACGCCTCCGGCTCTGACCTGTGGCTGCTTGACCTCGCCACCGGCCACGAGCAGGTGATCCCCATCACTCTCCTCTCCGATTTCGATCAGATGCGCGAACACTGGGTGAAAAAGCCGCTCGACTATCTCACCGCGGTGCACATATCGCCCGATGGATCGAGCGCCGTGTTCACCGCGCGCGGCGAGATCTTCACCCTCCCAGCCAAGACCGGCCGCATCGTCAAAGTGGCCGGCGACTCAGCCACTCGCTTCCGTGAAGCCCGCTTCCTGCCCGACGGCAAGAGCATCGTCGCCCTCTCCACCGCCAGTGGCGAAACGGAATTCTGGAAGTTCGTCGCCAACGGCGAGGCCGCTCCCGAACAATGGACCAACGACGCCAAGGTTCTTCGCTGGGAAGGCATACCCTCGCCCGACGGCCACTGGCTCGCCCATCGCGACAAAGACCAGCAGCTCTGGATCTACGACATCAAGACCAAAACCGACAAGCGCATCGCGCAATCCATGAATGGCGACTTCAACGATCTCAGTTGGTCCGGCGACAGCCGCTGGCTGGCCTACGCCGAATCCGCCGACAACAACTACCAGCAGATCAAGATTCTCAACATCGAGTCCGGCGTCATCCAGGCCCTCACCTCAGACCGCTACAACAGCGCTAATCCCGTCTGGAGTTCCGACGGCAAGTTCCTCTATTTCCTCTCCGACCGCAACCTCAAAACCACCATCGGCGCCCCATGGGGTCCGCGTGCGCCTGCGCCGCACTTCGATCACACCGTGAAGGTGTACGAGCAGGCGCTGGCACCCGGCCTCCGCTCGCCTTTTTTGCCGACCGACGAACTCCACCCTGAATCGCAAGAGAAAAAAGATGAAGAAAAGGCAGCGGACGAAAAAGCCAAGGATGTTAAAGCTGTAGCCGAGGGCAAGAAGCCC
>JBEKFD010000003.1:0-61543 GCA_050013495.1 Occallatibacter sp.
AACATTGTGCGCGCCGAGACTGTGCAGGCGGTGTTGGGCGCCGATGCGCTGCGTTACTACCTGCTGCGCGAAATCCCTTTCGGCCAGGATGGGAATTTCTCATTCGATGCATTAGTCCAGCGCTACAACGGCGACCTTGCCAACGGCTACGGAAATCTCGTGAGCCGCGTGGTAAACATGGTCCACAAATACTTCGGCGGGGTTGTGCCGGGATTTTTGGGCGGGTACCCAGTCGATGAATATCCTGATGAGCACAGCCTGCGAAGCCGAGCAGAATTCACGATCCTGAAATTTGGAGAGAGGTTCGACGAACTTAACTTCTCGCTTACGCTGGAAAGCCTTTGGCTCATGGTCGCTCAGACCGACGGCTACCTCACGGCCAACGCGCCCTGGAAGCGCCCCGCCGACCGCTCTGAAGCCGACCACGCTGCCCTTCAGGCCCGCGTGCTGGCAACGGCGGCTGAAGCCATTCGCATCGTAACCGCACTGGTTTACCCCATTCTCCCCGACGCAGCGACCAAGGTCTGGCGTCAACTCGGCCAGGGAGAAATCGGCGACGCGGCGAAAAGCTCATTTCTCGCTTCACTCGCCTGGGGCGGATTGAAAGCCGGAACCAAATTTGGAGAGCCCGCGCCGCTATTCCCGCGCGCAGAAAAGGACGCCACCGAGCGTATGCAAAACCTGGAAGAGGAAAACAACCGCACCGTCATTGAAGCTGCCAGCGGCCAGGAAGGCGCCGCCCAATCGGCGCCGGAAGCGCCCACCTCGGCTCTAGGCGTGTCCCCGATGCCCGCGCCGCCAAAGCCTACCGTCGCTCCGGCTCCGGCCGAGCCTTCCGCGGTCCCGCCCACCTTGCTCGCGCCTGCCATGCACATTTCAGATACGCCGGCCCCGTCCGCTCCGCCGCAGCCGTCTGCCGAGCCTCAGCACATCAACATCGACGACTTCGCCAAGGTCGACCTCCGCGTCGCGCAGATTATCGTTGCCGAGCGCGTACCCAAGGCCGAAAAGCTCCTCCGCCTCGAAGTCGACCTGGGCTACGAGAAACGCCAGATCCTCGCCGGCATCGCCCAATACTACGAGCCGGAGAAACTCATCGGCCGCAAAATCGTTATCGTCGCCAACCTCGCCCCACGCAAGATGCGCGGCCTCGAGTCAAACGGCATGTTGCTCGCCGCCTCACTTCCTGATGGAGCTCCAGTCCTCGCCGGATTCCTGGAAGAAGTTCCCCTCGGAGCGCGCCTCAAGTAGCATTTGCTTCGTCTTCTCGCAGGGTCCGAGCGATTGCCGCATACACATAAATCGTGCTATTGTTACACATTGGCGCGGAGGTATATTCATGCGGACCAACATTGATATCGACGACGATTTGATGGCGAAGGCGATGGCGGCAAGCGAAGAAAACACCAAGAAAGCTGTGGTTGAATCGGCGCTCCGTCTGCTTGTCCAGCTTAAGGCCCAGGATGGTATCAAGAAGTTGCGAGGCAAGGTAGTTTGGCGCGGACACGACGACGACTGGTTTGCGTCAGACAAGGAGATTCTCGAACGGCGCAGGCAATCCGCTAAGAAGACTCTGGCAGATGATGCAACACTAGTTTCGGGTCAACTGGCAGGCGCGGCAAGCAGCCGGCAACGGTGAGCGATGGTGATTGTTGATACCTCCGTGCTCATCGACTATTTGGGAGACTTTTCCACCCCCGAGACCGAGTGGCTTGATCGGCACAGCGCGACTAGGCCCCTGGGTATCACAAATCTCGTGCTGACTGAGGTGCTGCAGGGAATTCGCGACGAAGGGCGGTTCGCAGCGACTGTTTCGTCGCTGGGACAATTCACGCTCTTTGAAACCGGAAGCCGGGAGCTGGCCATTCAATCCGCCCTCAACTTTCGCGTTTTGCGCGGCCTGGGCGTGACGATTCGCAGCACGATCGATTGCATTGTCGCCACATTCTGCATTGAAGAAGGGCACAGGCTGTTGCACCGAGACAGCGACTTTGATTACTTTGCGCAACACTTGGGATTGCTGGTAGTCGATCCTTCGGCGATTCGACCTAACTGACAATTCTCACTTTCTAGAGGACCCCTTGCTGATTGATTCCCACGCCCACCTGGACAGCCAGCGTTACGCGGACGACCGCGCCGCCATGCTTACCCGCGCATGGGAGGCCGGAATCGGCGCCATCCTCGCAATCGGCATCGGCGAGCACGCCTCGGGGATGGACGGCGCACTGAAACTCTGCCGCGAGTTCAACCCGCAGAGCGACCAAGAGCAAGTCCAGGGCGCTAAACTCCCCCGCCTCTATGCCAGCGCCGGCGTCTATCCCCACAACACTCCGGAAGCTGACGACGCGGTCCTCGCCCAACTCGACAGTCTGCTCGCCGAGCCGGAAGTCATCGCCTGCGGCGAAATCGGCCTCGATTATTACCACCAAGGCGCTCCGCGCGAGATCCAGCGAAAAGGCCTGATCGTTCAGCTTGAAATTGCCTCCGCCCGCAAACGCCCCATCCTCATCCACTGCCGCGGGACCGACGAATCCACCGACGCCTGGGACGATCTTCTCCTCGTTTTGGAAGAGCATTGGCGCCCGACCGGCCTGGGTGGCGTGATGCACTGCTTTGGCGGCGGATGGGAGCAGGCGCGGCGATCGCTTGACCTTGGGTTTCTGATCTCCTTTGCCGGCAATCTCACTTATCCGAAGGCGCAGCCGCTGCGCGAAGTGGCCGCGCGCATACCACTGGATGGGATGCTGGTGGAAACCGATGCCCCCTGGCTCACCCCCGCGCCCGACCGCGGCAAGCGCAATGAGCCCGCCTTTGTCACTCGAACCGCCCATATCCTGGCCGGTTCGCTGGGGGTTTCCGATCAGGAAATCGCCTCCGCCACCACGAAAAACTTCCTCAGGCTGTTTGGTCTTGGGGTTGACGTGGGAAACTGAATACTGCGTACGCCAGACTTTGCATAGGTATTTGGCACAGCAGTCTTTGTTTGAGGAAAGAGAAATGGCCCAGGAAAACTCATTCGACATCGTAAGCAAGATCGAAATCCAGGAAGTCCGGAACGCAATCGATCAGGCGGTCAAGGAAGTCCGCCAGCGATTTGACCTGAAGGATTCGCACTCCGAAATCAAGCTTGTCGAAGGCGACAAGGAGATTCAACTCGCCTCCGACGGCGAGTATCATCTGGAGGCGGTCAAGGAAATCCTCGGCCAGAAACTGGTCAAGCGCGGCGTCTCGTTGAAGAACCTGGTCTACGAAGACGTCGAGCAGGCCGCCGGCAAAAGCGTTCGGCAGAAGATCAAACTGCAGCAGGGCATCCCCATTGAAAAGGCCAAAGAGATCGTTCGCCTGGTCAAGGACTCAAAAAAGAAAGCCCAGGCCAGCATCCAAGGCGATACAGTCAGAGTATCCAGCAAAGACCGCGACGAGTTGCAAGGCATCATCGCTTTGTTGCGGGGCAAAGATCTGGGCGTGGAATTGCAGTTCACCAACTACCGCACGAATTGAGCGGGAACGTTGACCTTGCTGGCGCATCCGATAAGCTGGTTGTGCATCGCCGGCAAAGGCCGCACAGGAATCTGAACAGCACGAGAACCGGAGAGCATTGAGCACACTGGCGATAGCGACGGCAAGAGAAGTCTTCGATCTGCTGCGGGATGACCTGGTGGCCATCGAGCAGGAGCTGGGCCGCGATGCCGCCTCCAGCGTCAGCACGATCACTGAGATTGCGGAATACCTGCGCGGAGGCGGCGGCAAGCGCATTCGCCCTTCGCTGCTGCTGCTTTCGGCGCACATGCTCGGCTACGCAGGCCACGGCTCAATCCGGCTGGGCGCGGTGGTGGAAATGGTGCACACTGCAACCCTCGTCCACGACGACATTATCGACGGCGCAGACATGCGCCGCGGGCGGCCCTCGGCCAACACCACCTGGGGCAACGAGAAGTGCGTGCTGGCAGGCGACTGGCTTTACATGCAGGCCTTCAAGGTGGCTCTCGAAGAGAAGAACCTGCGCGTTCTCGACCTGCTCATCGGCCTTACCCAGCAGATGGTCGAGGGCGAGCTCTTGCAGATTCAGAAGCTGGGCAAGGCCGTATCCGAGGCCGAATACTACGATCTGATCTTCCGCAAGACCGCCTGCCTGTTCGCTGTCTCCATGCGGCTGGGCGCGGTCCTGTCCGGCGCCACCGATGCGGAGGAGAACAAGCTGGCGGCTTATGGCCGGGCTGTTGGCCTGTCTTTTCAAATTGTCGACGACGTGTTGGACTTGACCGCAACCGAAGAAGTCCTCGGCAAGCCTGTAGCCAGCGATCTGCGCGAAGGCAAGGCCACGCTTTCGGTGATTCACTCCTTCGACCACGGGACTGCGTCGGACCGCCAGACCATCCAGAGAGTTCTGGATGACCGCAGCTTCGAGAATGTCAGCCGCCAGCAGATTCAGGAGATCCTGATCCGCAACGGGTCCGTCGAGTACGCCATGGGCGTCGCCGACCGCTACGCCGAGCAGAGCCGCAAGGCCCTCGCCGCTTTCCCCGACTCCGAATTCAAGCGCGCCCTCCTCTGGGTTCCCGATTTCGTCGTGGCGCGCGACAAGTAGGCTCGGCAACCTCATCCATCGGTGCAGCAGAACTGTGCAGACGCCTTACCCGCCGTTGACAACCCCGGTGATGCTGGCGAAACTAGGAAGCAGGAAATGATGAATCCTGAGAAGTACAGATTCCAAGACCTCGCCATCCGAGGCTTTCGCCGCCTCAATGACGTCAGGCTGAACTTGCGCGACCTTTCCGTGATAATAGGGGCGAATGGGACAGGCAAGACTTCGATTCTTGACGTCTTGTCCCTCTTGGCTAACTCAGCACACGGCAAGCTAAGCGAATCCCTCTCGGATCTTTCAGGACTGAATAACGTTCTGACTTACGACCGTTCTGACTCGTTACATCTCGGAATATCGATGACGGTTCCGGGGCACAAGCCCCTTGAATATTCGTTGACGCTCAAACCCCAGGGCGTCGCATACACCATCAGCGAAGAGAGACTTACTCAGCCCCGCACGGGCCATTCGCAGCCATTCAAGCACATTGACTCTTATGGCACGGACATCCGGTACTACGAGGTAACTACAAAGAAACTAACGAATCTCGTCCAGCCGAACTGGGCGCACAATCCACTTGAAACGTCGCTGTATCAAGTTCCAAAAATGTTCCAACAGCCGGAGGATTTTCGCAATCGGCTTTCCTCATCAACCTTTTACCACGTACTGAACGTGGACCCGCGGTCGCCTGTTCGTCTGCCTCAGCCAATGCAGCCTGCGTCCCTGCCGGGGCGTAATGGCGAGGAACTCGTTTCGTGTTTGTTCTATCTCAGGGAAACTGAAAGAGATCGATTTGATGCGATCGAAGATGCCCTACGGGCCGCATTTCCGCGCTTTGATCGGCTGGACTTCCCGCCGGTCGCGGCAGGGACTCTGGGCCTCGCGTGGCGCGAGACAGGTTTCTCCAAGCCTCTATACATGCACCAGCTTTCCGAGGGGACGCTTCGTTTCTTATGGCTGGCTACTTTGCTACAAAGCCCTGGCCTGACGGCCCTCACTTTATTGGATGAGCCGGAGGTCAGTTTGCATCCGGAGTTGCTGAGCTTGCTTGCGGACATGCTCCGCGAGGCTTCAAACCGGACCCAAATTGTTGTCGCCACGCACTCGGATCGCCTCATTCGCTTCTTGGAGCCGAAGGAGGTTGTGGTGATGGATTCGGATGAGTCCGGGATGAGCACATTGAAATGGGCAGATGAACTCGATCTCGCTGTCTGGCTGAACGACTATACGCTGGACGAACTTTGGAGCAACGGCCGCCTCGGAGCTCGCTCGTGAAAATCGTGATCATTGTGGAAGGGACAACCGAAAAGGCCTTCCGTCCGCACTTGGAAGGATTTCTCGCCTCAAGGCTCGCCGACAAAATGCCTCGTCTTAATATGTTTACTTCTAACGGCCGTGTCAGCAAAGGCGAAAAGCTTCGCCGCGAGGTTGAGAACCTGCTGAGTGGCCAGCATCCGGCAGACGCAGTAATAGCCTTGACCGACGTTTATACAGGTACGGATGATTTTCACGATGCTACCGATGCCAAGACCAAGATGCGCAATTGGGTGGGGCAAAACGACAGGTTCCATCCGCATGCGGCCCAACATGATTTCGAGGCTTGGCTACTGCCATACTGGTCGGAGATTCAAAAAGTTGCGGGCCATAATAGAACAGCGCCTGCTGGATCGCCGGAAGATGTGAACCACAACAGACCTCCGTCTTACCACATCCGGGAAATATTTCGGATTGGCACTTGTCGTCGCGACTACTCCAAATGGAGAGACGGCAACCGGATTCTCCAAGGAAAAGACCTAGCGGTAGCTGCCTCTCGATGTCCGGAACTTAGAGCATTTCTGAACACAATTCTCACATTGAGCGGCGGCCAACCAATTTAAGAGAAGGTTGGCATGCAAAACATATGGACAAAAGTCGATCGCTACTTCAGCGACCTGCTCGTTCCCGCCCATACCGACGATGCGCTCGACGCCGCTCTCAAAGCCAACGAGCGAGCAGGCCTTCCGCAAATCGACGTGACCAGACTGCAAGGAAAGTTCCTGGAGTTTCTGGTGCGCATCTCCGGAGCGCGATGCATCCTCGAGATTGGCGCCCTGGGCGGCTACAGCACCATCTGGCTGGCCCATGCGCTGCCCGGCGACGGCCGCATCGTATCCCTGGAGCTCGACCCGCGCCACGCCGAGGTAGCTCGCGCCAACCTGCAAAACGCCGGTGTCCTGGATTGCGTCGATTTGATCGTAGGACCGGCCATCGACACGCTTCCCACGCTGAAAAACTCCCCAGCCGCGCCTTTCGATCTGATCTTCATCGACGCCGACAAGCAGAGTTATCCAGCGTACCTTGAGTGGTCCCTGAAGCTCTCACGCCCCGGAACGGTGATTGTCGCGGATAACGTCGTTCGCGAGGGCAAGGTCATCGATGCCGATAGCAGCGATCCAAGCGTGCAGGGTGTGCGCCGCTTTACAGAACTCGTGGCCGCCGAACCCCGCCTCAGCGCCACAGTTCTTCAAACCGTCGGCAGCAAAGGATATGACGGCTTTGCGCTGGCCGTCGTCCTCGGCTGAAGACCTCTCATGCGTCCTGCACAATCGTTCCCTGGTGATACACAATCTTCCATCCGTCCGCAGTCTTGCGCCAGATGGTCGTCCGCCGCGTGAGCCGCATGCGATCCTGCAGCAGCGTGTAAGTCAGCAGATAAGTATCTTCGCCCAATCGGCGGCACTGGAATTCGCTGGTCTCCCACACGTCTTCATGCGGCGCGGCGAAGCGCTTCTCCAACTCATCCAACACGAATTGCCGCGAGTAACGGCGTCCGGACGCGCCCGTCTCCCAGAAACCCTCCACCGTCATCCGCTCGAAATCCGCCCGCGTCGTTCCGAATTCAGGACGATGAAAGATGGGCTCTCGGGTTGACAGCTCAGCGAGGACCTCTTTCAGTTCAGGAGCGGTTACAAGAGTCGGCTCCGTCTCCGGGGACCAAGGTCCATGAGCGTTCATGAGAAAAGTATAGAAGGCTGCTAATGGCTAGACCGGATGCAGGATACCGTCGGCTTCCAGAATCCGTAATGCCTCGACAAGCGTCACACCAGTGTAGAGACGCCACCATTTTCCGGTGTGACGCATCCAGTAAATGTCGAAGCGGTCGTTCCCGATGCGGTCGAGGCGAGCGAATGGCGCGTCGAACTCCTCCCCGCGACTGTTCTCATGGCCCGACCGGTAGCGCTGCACGAATCGATATCGGCCTCCGGCCCAAACGCCGTGAATGTCGACCGGGTAGCTCGATTTTGTGGGGTTGATTTGCGGCAGAAAGCGCGGCTTCAGAACGTCTCGGATGAACGCGTCACAAGCCGCGACGATACGTTGCTTCTCCGCCTCACCTACCGCGGCGCGACGGGGGGCCTGAGGCATCCATTCCCTAGCTTTCATTCTGGCCACATCCCTGACCAATTTGTCACCCATCTTTCCTGCTGGCGACTAGGAAAAAATCACGATATGAAAAGGGGGGTATTCTTTGCTGCATAGCCCCACATATCGACGACAAGCCCTGCCACAGGAAATAGACCTTGCTGGTCAAACCCATCACAAGCTTCCAGATCGGTGAATTCAACTCTGAGGGCTTTGTAAAGCCCCGACCGAATCGCCCTACTTCCGTGCCATCATCGCCCGCAGTGCCGCCTCGTGCTCCGGTGGCAGCGGCTTCTTGTTCAGCTGGTCGTCACAGACAACGTGAACCGTCTCGCCTTCGGCCAGGAGCTTGGGCTCTTCGCCGTCGGCGCCCCTGCGCAGGATGCGGTAAGCAAACTTGATCACCGATCCGCGCAGCAGCGACGGCCGGGTCTCGATCACAATGCGGTCGTCGTAGCGGGCGGGAGACTTGTACCGGCAACTGGCTTCGACTACCGGCAGAATGCACTGATGGTCGGTTTCCAATTGGCTATAGGCAAGGCCCAGTGAGCGCAGCAGTTCCACGCGCCCGATCTCGAACCAGACCAGGTAATTGGCATAGTAGACAATGCCCATCTGGTCGGTCTCGGCATAGCGCACGCGCACTTCGGTGGTTACTGGCATGAAGGACGGTTCTCAGTTTTCAGTTCGTAGTTCACGGTTGGCGGCATCCACGGCAGTTCCAAGTCCGCAGTTCTTAGTTCGTAGCCCCAGCAAGAATCCGCTGGACAATCGAAATCCCGAAAACCCGGAAGCTGAAGACTGTGAACTACGAACTGTGAACTTCGAACTGCCTTTCACGGCTTCAGGTGCGTAAAGAAAGGAAGCCGGCTCACGTCGTTGAAGACGGTGAACGCGAAGAAGGCGACAATCAGCACGAACGCCGCTTGGTAAATGCGCTCTTTCACGTTGATCTCGATGTCGCGTCGTATGACGCTCTCAATCAGCAGCAGCAGAATCAGTCCGCCGTCCAGAATGGGAAACGGCAGCAGGTTGATGATGCCCAGGTTGAGGCTGATCGCCGAGGCGAGGCCGAGCTTCGGCAGCCACCCCTTGGACTCCGCCGCGTCTCCTGCCATGCGCGCAATGCCCACCGGGCCCGACATTTGCGATACGGAGAGCTTGCGCGTGAAGATGCGTCCCAGCACTTCGACGATTAAGGTCGAATTATCCTTGCAGAAAGCCAGCGATTTCTTGGCCGCGGGCTCCAAGGGTAGCGGGGAGGGGCCAACCGGGGGCTGTACGGGGACAAAGCCGAGCTTGTAGCCTTTGGAGTCGAGTTTGGCCGGATGGGCGACGATGGGGGGCAGAACCACGCCGTTGCGTACCACGGCCAACGAAATCGGCTTGCCCTCGCCGGACTGCATATAGGCAAGTAACGCCTGCACGGTGTGGAAGGCATGACCGTCGACGGCCTGGATGGCGTCGCCGTCCTTCAGGCCGGCCTGCGCCGCGGGCCACCCCGGCTGCACTTGCTGCACTTTGATGGGGCCGGAAATATACTCGGGGATTGTACCCGCATCGCTGATATCGAAATCCTGGCCGTTGACGAGCGGAGGCAGGCGAAGCGAGAGCTCCACTTTCTGGCCGCCCCGATCCACAGTGACCGGAACCGTTTGGCCAGCATTCAACGCCGCACGCTGACTTACCTGGTCCCAGTCGGGATTATCCGCCGAATCAAAATGTGTAATCACATCCTCAGACTGAAAGCCCGCCTGCGCGGCGGGCGAACCGGGAACCACCCACTCCACCGTCGTGGTCTTGACCTCGTGCCTCGGGACTTCGTTGATCCAGAAGAAGTAGGCGAACATGAGAGCGAACGCCAGGATGAAGTTGGCCACCGGCCCGGCCACGCCGATCAGCATCCGCTGCCAGCGCGGATGGTTGAGGAACGAGCCTGGGTCGTCGCTGGTCGGTTGCAGGCGGCGACCGGGTGCGGGCGCGTCTTCTTCCGGCTTGACTCCGGGGATTTTTTCCGCCATTTGTTGCATCACCGGCGTGCCGGGCGTGGAGCCGCTGATCGTGTCCGGCGTCTCGCCTGTCATTTTCACGTAGCCGCCCAGCGGCAGCAAGCAAATCTTGTATTCGGTTTCGCCGTAGGTGACCCCGATGAGCTTGGGCCCAAAACCCACGGAAAACGACTCCACGCGCACGCCGCAAAGCTTGGCTACGGCAAAATGGCCGAACTCATGCACCACGACCATCACGCCCACAAGGACGATGAATGCAACAGCTGAAACTAGAAATTCATGCATAGATGTACAGTTTTTCCTTCGAACAAGTGCGCTTCCCGGCGAGCGACCTCACATCAGCAACGCACGAGCCGTTTGACGCGCCTCGCGGTCCGTGGCGAGCACCTCCGCGATGGTGGCTGGATGAGCCTCCGGCGTGGCGGCGAGCACCTTTTCAATTGTACGCGGGATTCCCATGAAGGAGGTGCGGCGGTCGAGAAAGGCTTCCACCGCGACCTCGTCCGCCGCATTCAGGGCGATGCAGTGCGCCCCGCCCTTTTCCGCCGCCTCGAACGCCAGCCGCAGACACGGGAAGCGCTCGAAGTCCGGCTCCTCGAAGTCCAGGTGGCGTAGCGCGGCCAGGTCGAAGGTCAGCGAGGAAGCCGGCCGCTCGGGGTAAGCCAGCGCATACAGGATGGGCAGCCGCATGTCGGTCACGGAAATTTGGGCGAGGATGGAACCGTCCACAAACTCCACCAGCGAGTGCACCGTAGACTGCGGGTGCACCGTGACGCGTACCTGGCTGGGCGCCACGTCGAACAGCCGGCAGGCTTCTATCACCTCCAGGCCCTTGTTGAGCATGGTGGCGGAGTCGACGGTGATGCGCCGCCCCATCACCCAGGTGGGATGCTTGAGCGCCTGCTCGGGGGTGATCCTTGCGAATTGGTCGAGCGGAAGCTGCCGGAACGGACCGCCCGATGCCGTAAGCCAGATGGTCTTGACCTCGCGGTGTGCGCCCACCCGCAGGCACTGGTGCACCGCGTTGTGTTCGCTGTCTATGGGTAAAATCGGGACGTTGCGCTCACGCGCCGCGGCGGTAAGAATCTCCCCGGCGGCCACCATGCATTCTTTATTGGCCAGTCCCACCGGCTTGCCCGCCAGGATCGCCGCATGAGTAGCTTCCAGGCCTGCGACGCCAACAATGGCCGAAACAACAAAGTCCGCCTCGGGGAGCGTTGCGCAGACGACCGTCCCCGCGGTGCCGTGAACCACTTCAACGCCGGTCACGCCTGCTTCGCGCAGACGCAATGCCAATGCGTCCGCCAGTTCTTCCGTTGCCAGAGAAACCACCCGCGGCCGCCACCGGACAGCCTGCGCAAATGCCTCTTCCAGGTTGCGCCCGGCAGCCAGCGACGCCACCTCGTAGCGGTCGGCGAACTGCGCGACGATGGAGAGGGTGCTTTTCCCGATGGAGCCGGTGGAACCGAGAATGGCGAGTCGCTTCAAAGTACTTGCACGATCCAGTTGTTGAATCCTAACAAATCGGTTGACTCAAGTTAAGCAATGCTAAAGGGATTCCGGCCAATACTGCTTCCCGTGCAATACAGCGGCAATCTGCACCTCGTCGCCTCGAATTCTATAGGCGGCAATGTACGAGGTCCCAGGAATGACCAGTTCCCGCGTCCCGGGTACCCGCCCCGGCCTGCCCGACAAGGGGAATTGATGAGCCGGTTTGCGGATTCCCTAATTCGATTGGCGACTTTGCGCGCGAAATTCGGGCTGTCTTTGGCGATGAAGTCGCGAATGGACTTGAGGTCCGCGACGGCCGTAGGAGACCACCTGATTGTCATTGCGGCGCGGGCAACTCATTTTCCGTACCCCAACTATCCAGCCAAGCCATCACACGCTCGTTCGAGACGCCCTCGCCCGCTTCCAACTCAGCCATGCCGGCATGGATGTGCTGGTGTTCCCAGCTATCGAGCGCAAAAAAGGTGGTGATTACCTCGGCTGCGACCTCGGAGACAGGCTTCCGGCGATCCTCGGCCAGTGCTGTAAGGCGCGCCTGAATCGCAGGTTCCAGTTGGACAACAATCGTGGTCTGCGGCATTAGACCCTCCTCTGCAATTATGCGCCTGATCCGTGGCGAAATGTTCCCGGCGCCTCGATCGCAAGCTCAAATCCGCTGGTGAATCACCTGAGCGTACCACAGCACCGGAGCGGCAATCAGCAGCGCGTCAATGCGGTCAAGAACCCCACCGTGACCGGGAAGCAGTGTGCCTGAATCCTTCACTCCCACGGCCCGCTTCAGCGCCGACTCCGCAAGGTCGCCTACCTGCGCCGCGATGTTCACTATGACGGCCAGCATCAACCAGTACCAGACATCCTCCGGATAAGACAGCTTGGCCGAGTCAAAGCGAACCGCCAGCAGATGCTCCAACCCCAGCAGGCCGCCCGCCGCCAGCAAACTGCCGGCAACTGAGCCGATCGAGCCCTCCCAGGTCTTGTTAGGGCTGAGCCGGGGCGCCAGCTTGTGACGTCCAAGGGCGCGGCCCACGTACAGGGCCACCGTGTCCCCTGCCCACACCACGCACAGCAAAAAGGTCACAAGGGAAGGGCCATTGGCCTGTTCGCGCAGCGCCGGCAGCGCCAGCAAGGTCAAGCCGGTGTAAAAGAAGCAGAATACGGAGATGGCCGCATCCGCCATCACCATTTCCACGGTCGAGGCGAAGGTGCAGTAAACCAGCAGGCCCAGGCTCAGGACGCCGAAAAGGTCGGCGGTCTGGTCGGGATAGTTGAAATTGCCGACAAACAGCGCGGTAATCGCCACCACTACCGCAATGCGCGGGGGGCTGGGTCCGGCCCGCTCCGCCATACCCAGGTACTCCCAGGCCGCCAGGGCCGCCAGGGCCGCGGTACACACCGTGACCATCCACCGTGGCCCCAGGAAAACCAAAACCAGCACCAGCGGAATCAGAACCACGGCTGTGAGGATGCGTTTCATTCCAAGGGTGAGGATACACTGCCCACGCGGGACAAGGGTTCTTCAGGCCTGCGCGGGAGTCATTGCCTTCAGGCAGCGGATGCAATGGCAGCTTCGCGGGTTATGGTCACCACAGTGATGTCGTCTTCCTGGCCAAACTGCTTTGCTGCCTCCACGATGGCCGCGGCAGACTCGGTGGAGATGGCTTTGGCGCGGTCGAAGCCAAAAAGCTCACCCCGATGGTTCTGTGCTTCGACCACGCCATCGGAATAGAAGGTCAGCCGGCTGCCCGGCGCCAGGTAGAACTCGATGGTCTCGTACTGTGCGCCGCTCATGACGCCAAGCGGGAGCGCGCCCGGCAACTCGATTTCCTTTCCATCGAGATATGGCGGCAAGTGGCCGGCGTTGGCGATGATCGCAGTTCCATCGGCGGCGATGTGAGCTACCACGGCAGTCGAAAAGCTTGCCCCGCCGCGGCCAACCAGGCGCTCGTTGAGGCTGGAGAGCAATTCGGCCGGATTGCTGGTGTATTCAGCCACCCCGCGAATGGCGCCCACCAGCACAGAGACCAGCATGGCGGCGGGAAGGCCTTTCCCGGCCACATCTCCAACCACGGCGAGCAGGCCGCCATCGCCCGCCGGCAGAACCTGGAAAAAGTCTCCGCCCACCTGCTGCGCGGGCTGGTAAACCGTTTCCACGGCGAACCCTGGCACGGTCTCGATCTGCTCCGGCAGCAGAACCTGCTGCACTTGCTGCGCAGCGGCCAATTCGCTTTCCAGGATGGCCTGCCGGCGGCTCATGCGCGTGGAGCGCAGCAGAATGATGATAGCCAGGGCGACGGAGGACAGCATGCCCGAAAAACTGTTGAACGAGAAGGCAATCGGACCGATGGGAAGACGATCGATCAGGTCGAGGCCGTACTGCGCAAAGTTGCGCCACTTGGGAATCTGAAACATCACTCCGAGGCTGATTTCGGCATAGATGTAGAGACTGAGCAGGATGATGGGAATCAGCAGGATGCCTGCTTCCCGGTTGCCGCGGCGCCAGTGGACCGCCAGCATGATGGGGATGATGACGGAAAACATTACCACCAAGGGGAGATTGCTCAACGCTTGGAGAGCTGGGGGCGCGGTGAGGAGGATTCCCTGCAGGCCGCTGTAGGCGTTCATGATGCCGGCAAAGAGCAGAAAAATGCGCCACCCCCAGCCCATGCGCTGATGTACGAAGGAGAGAAAAATGGCGGCGAAAACGTAGGGGGTGGCCAGGCGTAGCAGTACGGTAAGCACCTGCCAATAGAGCGGAATGTTGGCGAAGTCGGAGATGACCGGTTGCAGGAACTGCAGCAGAGTGAACATGCCGGCGGTCGCAATCCACAGGTACTCGGTGTTGCGCCGCTGCGCGGCGTAGAGCACCAGGGCGACCAGTCCCAGGCAGACGCTGAGCAGGCGGTCAAGCCAATCCATGAGATTCTCGCCGATCACGCTAAGCCAGTCGTCGCGGTAAAGCGTCGCCTCCTGTCCGACGGCAAGGTTCCCGGCCGCCAGGCCTGGGTCCTGCACGCCCCATTCGGCCGGCGAAATATGCACGCGCAGCGCAATCACCATGGAACCCTTGGCCAGAGCGCGATCCGGAATACGCGCCCGCAGCCGGGCGGCAGCGGTATACGGGGTGAAGGGCTCGATTTGACCCGATGCCATAAGCCGTTCCCCGTTCACGTACACCTCAAACGCGCTGGAGAGTTTGACTTCCCTGAGCGCCAGACCGGCCTGGTCTGGGCTCACCTTCATCCGCATCCGGTACCACACCACGGAAGGATGGCTAGACTTGAAAATGGCCTTGATGTCCGTGTGGGCGTCGAAGGGCATCCATTGCGAGTCGTCGAAATCAGGCCGCGCGTAGGCCCGGTCGTCGCCTGGGTGCATGAGCCATGGGGCGTTCAGGTCGGTGGGCACCTGGATGTGGGTAGCGTCAAAGGATTGAGCGATGAGAACGGGCGCGGCGCAGGAGAGAACGAGAGTCGTAATGAGCGAGAAGAACCTCCGCGGGCGGCGGGCGCTACCAAAGGCCAGAACGTTCAAACGACCCTCCGGGAGTCTGCAATCAACTTGGAAAGTGTAATTCAATCCAAGATTACCGTCTTCTGCTCACGCAACCGCGGCGCTGAGGATGTTTCGCTCAATGGTGACGACCGTAATGTCATCGGACTGTCCGAAAGCCTTTGCCGCTTCAACGATGGCAGCCGCGGGCTGGGCGGAAAGGTCTCTGCCACGATCGAAGCCCAGAAGTTCGCCTCTCTGGTTCTGCGCTTCGACCACGCCGTCGGAGTAGAATGTCAAGCGGCTGCCCTCGGGAAGACTGAACTGAATCGTTTCGTAGTTGCTGCCGCTGACAATGCCCAGTGGAAGCGCACCGGGAAGTTCAACTTCCTGACCATCGAGATAAGGCGGCAAATGGCCGGCGTTGGCGATCGTCACGCAACCATCTGTGGTAATGTGCGCCGCCAAAGCGGTCGAGAATCCGCCCCGCGCGCGGCCCATCAGCCGCTCATTCAGGTTGGCCAGCAGTGCCGATGGGGACTGCGTAAAATCCGCCGCCGCGCGAATGGCTCCCACCAGCACCGAGACCAGCATGGCCGCCGGCAAACCCTTTCCCGCCACATCTCCAACCACCACCAGCAAGCCGCCGCCGCTGGTCGGCAGAATCTGGAAAAAATCCCCGCCCACCTGCTGCGCGGGCTGATAGACGCTTTCAACCTTGAAGCCCGCGATCCCTTCCACTTGCTCGGGAAGGATCACCTGCTGGACCTCGCGCGCGGCGGCCAGTTCACCCTCATGCACCGCCTGCTGACGGCTCATGCGCGTGGAGCGGCGCACGATAATCGCAGCCAGCGTTAGAAAAAACAGCATGGCGGTTAGTTGTCCCAGGCCCACCACAAGGTTTCCCACCGAAAATGCGGAGACGAGCCGCATGGCGTTCGTGGCCCGGGCATGCGCGGCGGGAATCTGCTCAAGCAGAAAAAGAATTACAAACGTGTATGCGCTCAGGCTCCAGAAAATCATCGGGATCAGCAGGATTCCTGCCTCACGGTTGCCGCGCCGCCAATGCATCAGCAAAACAATCGGGATGATTATGGTAACGGTTGCTTCATAGGGAATCTACGAGAGCTGGAAGTAGAGATCGGGCAGGTTTCCACTTCTTGAAGCCCAGCCGGCAATCACGGGAGCAGCAACGAAGAGCGCAATGCAGGCCCAAAACCACCTGGCAAATGTCTGGCGCACAAACGCCATCACCATAAGGGTGATGAAAAAAGCTCCGACGTAGTTAAGCACGAGGCTCACAAAGTCCAGGCTGGCCGGGAGGCTGCGAAACGGCTGCACCATGCTGATCGGCAGCTCAATGATTGAAGTCGCGCCCAGGAGGCCTAGCCACAGGTATTCATATTGCCGCCGTTGCGCAGTGAAGAGCGCCAGGGCCACCAGGCAGACGACGATGCCGCAGCCGTTGAGCATCCATCCGAAGGCCTCGCTGCCGACGATCTTGAACCAGGCACGATCGCGCAGCGCTTCCTGCTGACCGAGAGAGAACATGTCGACCGGAAAGCTGGTTCCTTTCCCCCTCCACCAGCGAGGCAGCACCCGCGCGCGGACGGCAATGGTCAGGGATCCTGTCTTGACCATCGCGTCCGGGATTGGAACAACGATCCGGGCATTTTCCGTGTACCGGTTGAATGGATCGACTCGACCTGATTCGATCACCTTTTGGCCATCGACGTAGATTTCGTATGCCTGGGAGACGCCGGACGCCTCCAAACCCATTCCCGTCCGGGCCGGATTGACCTTTACGTGTACGCGCTGCCAGACAATTTTGGGCCTGATGTTAGGGAAAACGGCGCTCAACTGCTTTTTTTCATCGATGGGTATCCACGCGGAATCGTCGAAATCGGGCCGCGCAAAGGCCGGGTCGTCGCCGCCCCAAACCACGCCTTTGGCTCCCAAGCCGATAGGCCCCGGCAAGCTGGTCGCGTCGAAGGGCTGAGCGGCAGTGGCCGTGGCCGGTTGGGAATTGTTCTGCGCCTTCAAACCCAGCGTGCAACAGAGCACGCCAAGCCAAAGAGCAGCAGGAAAAATTAGAATTGCGGACAGGCAACGGCGAGAGGCGAAAGGGTTCAAGCAGCCTCCTGGGCTTTGCGTACAACCCTACCATCCCCCGCGAAGTCGCTCCAGCAGATTCTCCCAACGTGTCCTGAGTGAAGCGCCGAGCCATTCCTTATTGCTTTTCAGCGGATAGAGTGGAAAGATCGGTACGGAGGCCGTTTATGGCGATTCAATTGAGTCCGGAGCAGGAGCTGGTGGTCGGCCAGGCGATCAATGCCGGGCTGATCCGCATCCCGGACGATGTGGTCGGAATAGGGGTTGAGACAATCCGGCAGCGCCTGGAGGCGCGTGAGAGCGAGAGCGCGACACTCAGTGCAGAGGAATGGTCTCGGCAGTTGCACTCTTGGATCCGCAGTCACCCCGCCACCACGCCGGTCCTGTCGGATGAGGCAATCAGCCGGGACTCCATCTACGGAACGCGCGGCTTATAAATGTCGGTCTTGCTCGATACCAACATCCTTCTGCGGATATCGCAGCCGCACTCTTCCCAAGCACCCATCGCCGAACGAGCGCTCCGCGTGCTTCGCTTCAGGGGTGAAAATCTGCAAATCGTTTCCCAGAATCTTGTCGAGTTCTGGGCTGTCGCCACGCGGCCCATCGTCGAGAACGGCCTTGGCTTTTCGCCTGAGATGGCCGGCCAGCAATTACAATCCCTCAAACGCTTGTTCACTTTGCTTCCGGAGGCGCCATTGCAGCTCGAATGGGAGCGCCTCGTCGCCACCGAAAACGTGTCTGGTAAGAGCATTCACGACGCGCGCTTGGTTGCGGCGATGAATGTCCATGGAATCCCCGGAATCCTGACATTCAACATGCAGGACTTCACACGGTTCCCAGGTATCTCTGTCCTCGATCCAAGAATGGTCATCTGACGCTGGACAAAATCGTCGGGATGCGCCCGTCCCTTCATCGTCTCCGCCAGCGCCGCCACAACAGCAGCGCCACCAGCAAAAAGAATGCCGTTCCGGCCGCAATCCGGGCCAGGTCGGCGTGCGCCACGGCTGGCAACGCCTACCTCTTCTCGAGACTGGTGCGATGGATGTGCTCGATGTTCTTGCCATAGTGGCCGCGCAGGGCGTTCCAGCGGATGGTGACGAGTTCTTCCAGCATCTGCGCGCCGTCTTTGATGTAGCTCATGCGGGTGCGTTCGTCGTGTCCCCAGCTTACCGGCACCTCCACAACGCGGAAGCCGCGCTTGAGGGCGATGAAGAGGATCTCCGGGTCGAACCCCCAGCGCTCAATCGTCTGCAATTGAAATACGGTCTGCGCCGCGTGCCGGGTAAAGGCTTTGAATCCGCACTGGGTATCGGCAAAGGGCAGGCTCATCACCAAGCGCGTGACGGCGTTGAAGCAGCGGCCAAAGAACTGGCGATAAAGGGGCTGCCGTTGCGTCTGGCGGCTCGATTTCAGCCATCGCGAGCCTATGGCAATGTCCGCGCCGGCGGCGATGGCCGCAAACAGCCGCTCAGCTTCTTCAATCGGCGATGAAAGATCGGCGTCCGTGAACATCACAATCTCGCCCAGCGCTTGCAGCATACCGTTGCGCACGCTATAGCCTTTGCCCCGGTTGCCGGGGTTTTCCACCATGCGCACCTCCGGGGCGGTGCGGGCAAAGTCGCGCACCACCTCGGCCGTCCGGTCGCAGGAGCCGTCATTCACCACGATCACCTCGGCCCGCCAACCGTTTTGGCGAACGCAGGCAACCACCCGCTCCAGCGTAGCGGGAATGCGGCCGCTCTCGTTGTAGGCCGGAATGACGATGCTGTAATTGGGATACTGTGTCACGGCGAAAACCACCCGTTGCCTTGTGTCCGGCCAAATTTGGGCCATGGCCCAGGTAAGAGACTTCAGCCATGATAACCCAACCTGTGTGTGGACCCCACGAAACCCGGCAAGTTGCTTTTTCTCCATCTTATTGATGAGCAAAGGCTCAATTCCACAATGCCTGCTTTTTTTTGACGCTCTCCGACGCAAAATCCGGTTATGCTTGTGAGCGGAGGCCAAAAGGACATGACGAAAGCAGACCTGGTAGAAAAAGTAACCGGCCTGGGAGACTTGACGCGCCGCGACGGCGAAGTGATTGTGGAGACCATCTTCGGTTCCGTGATCGGCGCCCTGCAGAGCGGAGACAAGATCGAGATTCGCGGCTTCGGGTCGTTCCGCATCCGGCAGCGGAATTCCCGCATCGGCCGCAACCCCAAGACCGGCGAACGCGTGGAAGTCCCCGCCAAGCGTGTGCCCTACTTCAAACCCTCCAAAGAACTGCGCGACCTGGTAAACCCCGACGAGGCAAAGGCCTCCTGAGCGGTCTCCGCCCTTCCCTGGCGTGCGTCCTGCGAATTCAGCCCTCCCGTCTGTGCGTTCCTGTCGAAGCAGAGACGGAGGTGCCTCCGGCAGCTTCCGATGCCAGCGCGATGGCGCGGAGAATCAACTGCGCATTCTTGTTTGAAACTCCGATCATCGCCACAGCCAATCCGCCGGTCCAGAGGATGAGCCCAACGAAAGTTGCGATGTAAAGCATCCTCATATCCTGCAGGTAAATCATGGCAAGCGCGATGTTCACGCTGCCCAGGCCAATGAAAACAACTGCGATGATCTTCATCCACAACTGCCGCCGATCCACGGAGTCCAGCGACCTGCGGAGAACCACTTCATGCGCTTCTGTCATGGAAATTCCCCTTTCCGTCCATAGCCTTTCGTAAACATCTCAACCCGTATGCGAGCCGCGATTTCACCGTCCCCGCGCTCAATTGCAGGATGGCCGCGACCTCCTGCAAGGTAAAGTCTTCGAGGTAATGCAGGGTCAGCACCGCGCGGCTGGCAGGCGAGACCGCGGTCAGCAGGTGTTGGAGTTGCGCAAAGAGAATTGCGTCGCCCTCCTCTGCTTCACCTGTTAGGTCATCGATCTCAACGTCTTCTTCGTGACGCGTCTGCCACAAGCGCCTCTTACGCAGAGAAGAGAAGGCCGCCCGCGTCGCGATCCGATACACCCAGGCGCGAAAAAAACGCGGCTCGTTGAGCACGCGCAAATGCCGGTAAATCTCCAGGAAAACATCCTGCAAGACATCTTCCGCTCCATCCGGCCCAACCAGGCGCCTGATGTATCGAAACAGAATCTCCTGTACGCCGCGCAACAACTCTTCCAGCGCTTCGCGGTCCCCAGCCTGCGAAAGCAGAACCAGTTGCGCTTCATGGATGCGGTCGTTCAAGATTGCCTTCCACTCGCTGAGAGGCAGCGGAGTCTCAGGGTGTTCGAAGCTTGCAAGAAGAAAGAAGGATTTGTTTCAGTGTAGATTCCAATATCGAAGTGGGGGTGTTTACTAGCGGGGGGCCTGCGGCCGAATCCCGATCACGCTCATCATGCGGCCCCCGTGGCCTTGAGACGCGCGATGGGAAAAGAATAGCTCCCGGTGGCAACTGGTGCATCCGCCTGTCGAGTGAATGGACGCAAGCTTGAGGCCGGCCGCCAGCAACTGGCGGCGGTTGGCCTCGGCCAGGTCAACGTGCAGGCTGGGTCCAATATTGGAGTGGCCCGGAGCGCGCTGGGTTAGAAACAGCATGGGATACTTTGTCCGCACCGGGTCCGCGTCGTAGACCTCGTGAAACAACTCGTCGGCATAGGCGAACTGGGATGTGAAGCTGGAGAGCACCTCGTCGCCAACGGAATAGCAGCAGGCGCCAATGCCGGGTCCGATGGCAGCGGTCAGATCTTCAGGGCTGCACCCGAATTCAAGCCTCATGCGGCCCACGCCGGCCTCGACAATGCGCTTCACCGTGCCCCGCCACCCGGCGTGGAAAGCCGCCACCACGCGGCGTTTTCGGTCGGCCACCAGGACGGGAATGCAATCCGCCGTCTGCACGCCAAGCAGCAGGCCCGGCTCATTCGTCATCAACCCGTCGCCCTTCCACGGTGTAAGCCTGTCCGCATCTTCCGTTCCGCCCACCACCAGCACGCTGGAATGAATCTGCCGCAGCGCCACAAGGGGCGTGGCACCGTTTCCTGTGACCGCTTCAACCAGCAAGCGGCGGTTCTGAGCCACGGCTTCCCGATCGTCCGCAGCCGTAAACCCAAGATTCATCTCCCCTGGCGCACATTCCGCGCAATAGGCGCGGCTCAGGCCCCCTTTGCGGGTGCTGAAGCCGTGCCAGAGCCAGGAGATTCTCTGCCGCCCCGGCTTGTCCCAGGCCGGAATTCGGAGCACCTGAACGCCGTTGGCCGCAATGAACGGAACCGGAACCGTCTGCGCAAGCTCTTCAGCCTCGACCCGCTCGGGGCGCACGCGACGGGTGACACCTGCCGACTTGCCCCGCAGGTTACGTACCAAGCCGGCCGTCTCAAAAAGAGCGTCGATCTCCTTGATTCTGCGGTTCTGTGAAGGGTCTGGACGGGCGGCCGGCATGTGATTTCCATTCTAGTGCGGATTCTCCATGCGGCTGGGTTGACTCCCCAAAAGGGTCAGACGCGGTGTAACACTTCGCTACATCCTTGGTGCTTACCCCAGGCACATCCGTACCGTAAGTCTTTATTTTTGTTTGCTTTTCCAGTTTGATCGCATGCAAAGATAGGAATGACAGGCAAGCGGCCGGTTCTTGGCGACCGATATTCACTTAGGTGCCGGAAGGCTACTGCAGGAGGAATAATGAAGAAATCTTCGATGGCTTTATTCGCATTGTCCGCGACCCTCGCGGTTACCCCGGCTCTGTTGGCCGATTCGTTCAACTACACCTTCACCGACGGTTCCCTCGTGGCTACCGGTATTCTGACAGGCAATCAGGTGGTTGCGGGGGAATACGACATCACCAGCGGAACCATCAACATTACGGGAACGTCGATTGACGGGAGCGGAATTCTTGTGCCAGTCCAGTCAAATGGAAATTTCTACACGGGCGGCGGCACGATTTTGACTTTCACCCCGCTGCCGGACACCGATCTCTTTCTTGGAGTCGATCCGCAGATTGACAACAACGGGGCATTCACCTTCGATATCACTTCCGGTCCCGGGACCGGCAACGGGATCGCCATCTGGTCGAACGGCCCCGGAAGTTATGGCGGTTTTGGGGGAAACTGGGCCTTTGTCGACGGCTCCGGCAACGGTGGTTTCGACGCGGTCCCGGCGAGCGCTCCCACCCCTGAGCCGTCTTCCCTCATCCTGCTGGGCAGCGGCCTTTTCGGCCTTGCCCTGCTGGTATTCCGGAAATCCAAGCCAAGCCAATGGCGCCCGAGCCTCTAGGTCCTTCACCCATTTCCATTACAGAAATGAACCAACAAGCAATGGGCCCGCCTTCCGGCGGGCCCGCTTGAGAGGCATTGAATGGAGGGGGTCCAGGGGGGATTTTAGGAAGTCAGATCTTTTTGAAGGATCTGAGCGTGAGCGGATACCTTCTTGGAAGGGTCGAATTTCGAGGAAGCCTCTGCTTGTTACATAGGTAGATGCAGAAATCTAAAAAAGGTTGCGCGGGTAATTTTCAATCGCTGAAAACGACCGCTCTGGTCCCAGGGACTTCCCGGGAAAAAGCTTTTACGGGTCTGGCTCCCCGCGTTAACAAAATGACAGCCATGCACTTGCCAAGCCCAACCGGACTTGGCACTCTCTAAAGTGTGCAGCGATGGCATTATATTGCCCTGGCCGGAATTCTGGCTGTGGGCACGGGGTATGTGGTCACGCATCGTCAGCAGCTCGGGCTGATCAGCCAGCCCGCGATCAGCGCCAATAACACTAGAGATGAAACGCTGGCGCCCACCATGCCCACGGGAAACATCGAGTGGCAAAAGGTTGATCGCTCCGCCGACGGCTTCAAGGTGGAAATGCCGACGGAAATAAAAGAGATCCAGATCCCCGCCTACAACGAGGCCGGCGAAACCGACAAGGTGAGCATGATCTTCTCCAACCCCAGCGCGGAGACCACTTATTCGGTAGCCTGGGAGGACAATCCGCCGGTCGCTCGGGTCGACCAGCGGGTCCCCGACAGAACGCTGGAGTCGGCTCGCGACGGCGCCATTGCCCGCACCCAGACCACGCTGGTGAATGAATCTACAACCAACACGCAGGGGTTTCCGGGGCGGGAGTTCACAGCGCGCAACTCGGGCGGCGGAGTCCTCAATTCGCGCCTCATCTATGCCGGCTCGCGGCTCTATATGCTGATTGCGGTGTTCCCTTCCGCAGGCGCGCGCCGCGATCGGGATGTAAGCCGGTTCTTCAACTCGTTCGTGGTCACATCGGCTTCAGGGCGCGGAAATGCCGCATCCCAGGACCAGAAAACGACCGACTAGGCTCCTGGTCAGCGAAGCACGGATGCGCACAAGGCGTCCTTCGAAATCCGCCCCGCGGAATTCCCTAAAGGTTTTTCACAAGCTGCCGACAACCCTTAGATACGGGCTCATTGCTCGAACCGGGGTGAGAATGGCAGTTGCAGCTCTATCGACAGCGGGGTTCTCGCAGTACATTGCATCGTCAAGCAATGTTTCGGCGTCGCAGCAAGCCTTTCAGGCGCTGCAACAGAGCCTGGCCTCAGGGAATCTGAGCGCGGCGCAAAGTGCGTTCAACACCTACAACCAACTGAACCAGAGCCTGACGGCGCCGGCAAGCACTTCGACCTCGAGTTCGTCCGGCAGTTCGCAGCTCTCCACCGATATGGCGGCGCTCGGGAGCGCCATTGGCTCCGGCGATCTGGCGACTGCCCAAACTGCATTTGCCACGGTTCAAAGCGACTTGAAGACGACGCCGTCCCAGTCGATGGCCAACGCGGAATCGGCGGTGGCCCAGACGGTCGCATGGGTGGACGACCTGCTTAGCCTTTCCAGTTCGAACATTTCCTCTGCACCGCCGGTCGATCCGACGACCGAAATTCTGAACAGCGCCTACGGGCAGAAGTCCTCGACCGCCGCGTCCGACCCGACAACCAGCATACTGGACAGCGCCTACGGCGCTAGCAGCACCGCGGGCGCTTCAAGCAGCGGAGCAGCGGCAAGTACGCCGGCAAGCAGTGCATTGAGTTCTGGCAATGCCGGAAGCAGCGCCAGCTTCAACCTCTACGCATAGCGGGTCGCATAGGTCTCATTCGCCGCCGTCGCAGAAAACAGCAGAATCCTGAATCGGCAGAATGAGATGACCAATAGCCGGCAAGAAGCGCGACTGACGCGAGCCCCTCAGCGGGTGTATTCTCATCACCATCTATGAGCATCCGACTCTCGCAGCTCCTCGCATTGGCAACCCTGGCCTCCATCACTGCGGTTCTCTCTTCGCAACAGCCGGCCAAGGCTAAACCGGAAGAAACGGAAATCTGGACGCCCGTGCCCACGGTCGTCACACCGGGTGCCACCTGCGGCGCTCCGCCTTCGGACGCAATCATTCTGTTCTACGGCAAGAATGAAGATGAATGGGTTTCGGCCCAGGACCACACGCCTGCCCAATGGGTCGTGGCTGACGGCATCTTCACCGTAAAGAAGGGCTCGGGCGGTGGCAACATCGAGACCAAACGCAGGTTCAAGAACTACCAGCTCCACGTCGAATTCAGAATCCCCGAGAACATTACCGGCAGCGGCCAGGGCCGCGGCAATAGCGGCGTCTTTCTTGCTTCCACGGGCCCCGGCGACGATGGATACGAACTCCAGGTGCTGGATGCCTACAACAACCCGACGTATGTGAACGGGCAAGGCGGCAGCATTTACAAGCAGAGTCCGCCGCTGGTGAATCCGGCGCGCAAGCCGGGCGAGTGGCAGACCTACGACATAGTGTGGACCGCGCCCACCTTCAACGAGGATGGCTCGCTGAAGACTCCTGCCAATGTTACGGTGCTGTTCAATGGCGTGCTGGTGCAGAATCACTTCGAATTGAAGGGGCAGACCCTCTACATCGGCCAGCCGTTCTACAAGAAGTACGACAGTGCGCCCATCAAACTGCAGGCTCACGGCGACAAGAGCGAGCCGTTGAGCTACAGGAATATCTGGGTGCGCGAGCTGAATTAGCCGATTGCGGCGTCAGGATTTCTTCGGAGTTGGCCGCGCGCGCTTCTCAATCTGGCTGGTAATCAGACCGACGGGGAGAAAGCGCACCAGCCAGGCCGTGAACGCTCCCGCGGCATAGGGCACAATTGTCCGCTTTCCCTGTGCCAGCGCGGCCACGCCCAGACGAGCGACGGCCTCTGCCGATTGCTTGCCGCCGGGCATGAAATTCTCCGACCGCGCCACCTCGAAAAACTCGCTCTCCGTAGGCCCAGGGCACAACGCGGTAACTTTGACGCCAAAGCGGGCCACCTCCGCGGCCAGGCCCAGCGCGAAAAAGCGGTCAAAGGCCTTGGTGGCCGCGTAAGTGGTGAGGTACGGCACCGGTTGAAAGCTGGCAGTCGATGCGAGAATCATGATCCATCCCCGACGCCGTTCCACCATTTGCGGAACGAACAGTCGTGTAAGCCGTACCATGGCCTCGCAGTTCACTCGCACCTGGCTCAGTTCCTGCTCCGCGGGGCTTTCAGCGAAAGCGCCGAACTGGCCCAGGCCAGCGTTGTTGATGAGGATGTCGATCGCGAAGCCGGCGCCGGCTGTTGCGTCGTAGATCTGCTGCGGCGCGGCAGGGTCGTTCAGGTCAGCGGTCACAGTGCGGACTTCTGTTCCCTTTCCGCGAAACTCGGCAGCCAGGGATTCGAGGCGCTCTTTGCGGCGAGCGGTGAGGATCAACTTTGCACCATGCGAAGCCAGTTCGCGTGCCAATGCAATCCCGATGCCCGCACTGGCTCCGGTTACCAGCGCCCATTTGCCGTTGAAGTCCTGCGTATTTGCCATGGCGCTTTAATGATAGCGGAAAGCTTAGCTGGGCGGGGATGGACTTCACATCCGAGAGACACCTATAAATTGCATGATTTCATGAAGATAATCCGAGACGGACTTCATTGACACAACTTGGGCTCCATGATTTTATGTGCGTGACGGGCGGCAAAAGCCGTCACGCGGTGGAGGTCATCCACACAATGAAACAGATCAAATGGATTTGCGATGACGAGAAGGCCAAAGCTAATCTCCTGAAGCACCAAATCGCGTTTTCGGAGGCGGCTTTGGTCTTTGAGGACCCGCTTCATGCGTCCAGGCCCGATCCGCATCTGGACGGAGATCGCTGGCAGACGATTGGCCGCGTCGGACCGTTTCTAATCTTCGTGGTTCACACTTTGCCTGTAGAATGGGATGCGGAAGCCGCCGCGATCGGCAGAATCGTCAGCGCGCGCATCACAACTTCCTTCGAGAGTCGAGCCTATGAAGACGGAGATTTCTAGCAAGCTCAGTCCCGAGCAGTTCGCGCGTTTGGAACGGCTGGCAGCCCTGCCGGACGATGCGATCGACACTTCCGATATTCCCGAGGTCCGTGACTGGACCGGAGCCAAACGCGGGCTCTTCTACACCGGTGCAGGCGATAAAGTGGCCATCGGAGTCGACGCGGAAGTGGTGGCGTGGTTCCGGTCCCAATCGCATACCGCTGAAGAATATGAGAACCGCATCAACCGTGTCCTGTCAGAGCACATCGCCCAAGAGAGGCAAAAGGCGAGTTAGCCTCCTGGCTTGCACGCCGTGCCTTTACCTCTTCAACAGCTTGAACGCATGCGTCCACTTGTTGCGCAGGAAGCCCGGAATGCACCACAGCATGCATAACGGCTCAATGGCGCGCGCCGCTTCCACTGCGCCCATATCGGCCGTTTCCCAACCGAACCGATCCAGAATCCCGCCGACCTGTTTCTTGGCCGCATCGCTGTTGCCGCAGATGAACATGGTGGGTTTTCCGCCGGGGAACTCGGGATTCACCATGGAGGGAGCACCCACTGAATTGAAGACTTTGACGAAATTGGCAGCGGGAAACTCCTTCTGCAACTGCTCCATCAGCGATTCATTGTAGGTGGTAAAAAACGGCAGCACGCCGTTCACCGGCGGCGCGTTGGCAATGGGGTTGCAGGCGTCCGCAACGGTCTTGCCGTCCAGGTTCTCTGGGCCGGCCAGGCGAAGCGCCTCCGCCGCCACCGAGCCCTTGACTGCAAGGACCACCATCTCTCCGAATGCGGCGGCCTCAGCAAAGGTGCCCGTTATGCCCGCAGGATTCTTCGCCGCCCAATCTGCCAGCTTGTCCGGCGTCCTGCTGCCCAATTTGACCTCATGCCCATGCTTGAGAAATCCGCTCCCTAATGTCCTGGCTACATCGCCCGATCCGAGAATTCCAACTTTCATGCCTGTCTCCTGCGCCAGAATGGCTCTCCTCGCTTGGATGACGCTCACGGGCGTTCGATGCGAATTATCGGGGCTTCGCGGACTTCGGCGTTGCCGCCCGTTTGCCGGTTGCGCTGCGCTTCTTGCCGGCCTTTCGGTTCTTCTCGACGCGCAGTTTCCAGGCAGTGTGAAGCGCTCCGGTGAGGGTGTCCTCGTCCGCTTCGGCAAGCCGGATATGCGTGATGCCCATTCTGCCCCAGCCTCCGTGGACCGGCAAAAACAGATCGGGACGCTCGGCGATGAAGGCCGCCTGCTGCTCGATATCGATCATCAGGTTGCCATAGCCCTCCTTCACCGATGCGAGCGTAGCGAAGATGCGGCCGTCGACGCGAAAGTCGGTGGCGCCCATGTGAGAGCCTTCTTCCGCGCCTTCAAAGCTGAGCGCGATGCGGCGAAAATCGGATGGGGTCATTTGGAATCCTCCGCGGTGAGCAGTATGACGCGGAACTGCCGCGAAGATCCAGCAGGACAAGTTCATCGATAAACTTCGCGCCGGTTGCCGATGCGGACAACGAGGATGCAGACCAACTTGTCTTCAATGCTGGCGATGATGCGGTAATCCCCGACGCGGTACTTCCACAGTTAACCGAGTTCGGTGCCTTTCAATGCCTCGCCGATGCTGCGCGGGTCTTCAAGCTGGGCATCACACTCGAAGAGGAACCGGTTGATTCTTCGCGCAACCTGCGGATCGAGCTTGTCCAAGTCTTGTTCGGCCTTACGGTCGAATTTAATCGACCATGCCATAGCGCTTCATCACTTCCTCAAGTGAAACCGTTGAACTGCGACCTGCGCGAAGGTCCGCAAGTCGCTGCTCGGCCAGGTAAATATCCTCAAGGTCGTCAAGGTGTTCCAGGATTGCCTCGCGCACGTAGAAACTCTTGGTGCGGCCGGTTTCCTTGGCCAGAGCGTCAAGCCGCTTTTCGATTTCTTCTGGAAGTCGGATTGCGAGCATATTCTCACCTCTAGGGGAAGCCTGCTATACAAGTATAGCACTTGTTAAACGGCAGGGCACGGCTGGAAGGCTGCCCAGTCGATCCCCTGCTGGAATTCCTCATCCGGCGGAGCAACCGTCTTGAAGGTGAATGCAAACTGGGTTGGCCCATGCGCTTCGAGGTGCGCCAGCCTCTTTTTGGCTTCGTCGATGCCGGGAATGTGGCCGGCAGGTACCCACCACAGCGTTGTGTAGACTCCGGCGAACTTCTCAAACCACGCCTGCCGCTGGCGCAGCATCTCCGCATGGGCAGTCTTGAAGACGTAGTGGCGGAGCGCTTCGACGGTCTCCCAGACCGACATGTTGAGCAGGATCTGATTGTCTTCATATGGCCGCAGGTAGGTTGCGTTGCCGGTCGACTCCTGCAGCCGCCAAACAAATCCCGGACTCGCATCCGCAAGCGCATTGATCTCCTCCAGCCGGCCGACGAATCCCGCCATGAGCGGGTCATCGAGTTCGGCGTGGACTCTGCCGATATTTACCTGTGCAATGTGGAATCTCCTCATCAATCCCCCTTCGGGTGAAGTCTCGAACGGCTAACTCGTAACGGCAAGCAATTCGCCTTCAAATTCCTCATTGAGCCAACTGGAAAACGCCGAAAACTGCTCATCGCGCCCCAGGAAGTCTCGCACCATCTGCCGCCCTGGCTTCGAGCCGCCTTGCTCCAGTACTGTTTTGCGGTAGCGGCTTCCGGCATCGCAACCAAGCAGATCGGCAGCATCGAACTGCGCAAAGAAGTCCAGCGCAATCACCTTGTCGAAGGCATAGGTGTAGTAATTGGACGAGTAGCCGGTCAGGTGGCCAAAGCTCGCGTACATGCGGTTGCCTTCGAACCAGGTCCAGGGCTGCAGGCTCTCATAGAGCCGCTTCGTTGTTGCGTCCAGGTCCAGCCCGGCCGGGTCCTGGTCGTGCAGGTCGAGTGAGAGCGTGGTGTAGTAAAGCTGCGAGCGCACCCAGTCCGCTCGGCCGAACGCTCCGGCAATCTTCATCTTTTGGATGGTCTCGGACGGAAGCGCCTCGCCGGTCTCGTAATGTTTTGCGAAGGCCTGGAGCAACTTTTCGTCGCGGAAGAACTCTTCCAGCATTTGCGACGGAACTTCGATGAAGTCGCCCTCCGTCGCAAACCCGGACAAGCCGGCCCACTCCGTCTGACCGCCGAGGATGGCGTGCATCAGGTGGCCGAATTCATGGAAGTAGGTGACCACGTCGTTGTATTGCAGCAGACCGGGGCCGTTTTCGTCTTCGCGCGGGAAGTTGCAGATCAGCGCGGCTTCAGGCAGCGCGCGGCCGCGGACCCCGGTAACGATCGGCGCAGCGGAAAACCACTTGTCTTTGCCCTCTCGCGGGTGCATGTCGAGATAGAAACGGCCCACGCGCTGGCCGCCGTCAATTACGTCGAACACCGAAACATCCCCGTGCCAACCCGCAGAATCGGACCGGCGGAATTCGATCTTGAACAGGCGCGCCGCTGTTTCAAGCACGCCCGCCTCGACCTGCGCGTAGGGGAAATAGGGACGCACGGATTGCGAATCGAAGTCGAAAGCGGAGCGGCGGAACTGCTCGTACCAGTAAGCGCGGCTGGTGATGTCGATGGCTTCGAGTCTGGGTTGGCGTGTGCGGGCGAAGCTCATGATCAACTCATGCTCGCGGCGCGCGCCGTCCAGGCTGGCCTCATCGAGCTTGGCCAGAAAGGCGCGGACGTTGGCGGCTGAACCCATCATCTGGTCGGCGGTCGCCAGGTCCGCCCAACTGCGGAACCCGAGTACAGTGGCAATCTCCTGCCGCGTAGCCAACAGGTCAAGCAGGATTTGCTGGTTGGCGGGGTAGGCGCGAGTGTTGTATGCCAGAAACATGCTCTCTCGCAGCGCTGCACTGGAGCCAAACGTCATCACCGGCTGCATATCCGGCTGGTCGGTTGAGATCGTAATCTGGCCGTCTGCATCCGGCTGGTGGCGGGCCAGGTAGTCGGCGGGCAGGCCGTCGAGTTCTTCCTGCGTCGCCACAATCGTCTTCCCACCTTCCTGAATGTTGCGGCTGAATTCGAGGGAAAGCCGCGTAGCTTTTTCATGCAGCGCCTGCAAGTGGTCGCGCGTTGCCTGGTCCTTGTCCACGCCGGACAGGCGATAGCTGAGCAAGGTGCGCTCGACAAAGTGCCGGGTCGCCGGGCTGGTGTCCTCCAAATCTATGGCGGCCAGAGCGTCGTAGACCTGGCGGTTGAGGCTCAATGCACTCCCCGCCATCGACACGCGCTGGGCTTCCGCCTGCGCCTGGTCGCGCACGACTTTGTCCGCGGCGACGGAGTTGAGCACGCCTGCCTGGGCACCGGCCAGGTTCAACTGCTCGATGGCTTCGTCGTAACGGCGCAGTGAATTCTCGACAGTCCGCGGCAGGTCTACGGCTAGCAAGGCAGCCAACGCAGCTTCGTGCGCTGCCAGCCGGGCGCTTACCCAGGCGGAGAGCGCTGTTGCGGAGACGGCTCCGCCCGCCTCCCATGAGTGGATATCTTCGGATGCGGCAGCGGGCGTATGGGTTTCAGCAGGCATGATGGGTAAACTCCTCCAAAGCTCTAGGTTGCCACAACCGGGCGGGGTTGCGCTTCGAGCGGGCAAAAGCGGGCAAAACAGCAATGGGGATTCCGTTGTTGCATCCAGCGGGCAAGCCATCTAAGATGCGTCAATCGATGCCCATACTGCGCTCGGCACCCAACCCGGCTGATTCTGTTCCCGCGCCTGCGCTGCCGCGGTTGCGCCCGGGCAAGCTGTGCGTGGCTATCCAGGCGGGGTCGGCGGCGGAAATGGTGGAGCGGGCGATCGCGGCCCTGGCCGACACGAAGTTCATCGAGTTCCGGCTCGACTCGCTGGCCAAACCTGTGGAGGCGCTGCCCGCATTGAAGGAATTCCTGTCCGCACACCGGGATGTGACCGCGATCGCCACCTGCCGCCGCAAGCATTTTGGCGGGCACTTCGTGCGGTCCTTGTCTGAGGAATTGGAGGTGCTATTGACGGCGGCTGAAGCCGGCTGCCAGATTGTGGACCTGGAAGTGGAGTCGGCGGAAGAGGCCAAACCGGCGGCGCTGGCGAAGTTTCGCGAAGGGCTGAAGACGACAGGAACTGCATTGCTGGTCAGCTTTCACGACTTTACGCGAACCAAGGGCCTCGAACAGGCGGCAGAGCGCATTGAAGCCTTCGCGCCGGATTTCGTCAAAGTGGTTTCGACAGCAAAGTCGCTGGCCGACAATCTAGCCGTGTTGCGGCTGATCGAGGAGCGGTCGCTCTTCGCGCAAGTCGTGGGCATCGCCATGGGGGAAGAAGGCCTGGTGAGCCGTGTGCTGGGTCCAAGGGCCGGCGCGGCGTTCACGTTCGCATCCTTTTCCGACGGCGCGGAGACAGCGCCCGGCCAGGTGACCGCACGCGTTCTCCGCGACCTCTACCGCGTGGAGCAGCTTGACCAGGCCACCCGCATCTACGGCGTGGCTGGCAACCCCATTGCTCACTCGCTTTCGCCGCTGATGCAGAACACCGCCTTCCGCAAGGAGAACGTGAACGCTATCCTGCTGCCGCTGAAGGTGCGCGCGCTCAGCGACCTGCTGACCCTGGCGCGAGAACTGCCGCTGGCGGGATTGGCCGTGACCATGCCGCTGAAGCAGGAGATTTTGCCTCACCTGGCCAACCCGGTCGCCGGGAAGTCCGTCCCACTCACCACGAAGATTGGTGCCTGCAACACCTTGCGCATCGGTGCCGACGGCAAGATCGTCGGCTTCAACACCGACGTGGACGGCGTGGTGAGGCCTCTCGAAAAACGGCTCAAACTGAAGGGCGCGCGCATTGTTGTGCTGGGCGCGGGCGGCGCGGCCCGTGCCGCTGTCTTCGGCCTTGTGGACAAGGGCGCTGAAGTCTTCATCGTCAACCGTACCCAAGAAACGGCCATGGCGCTCGCCCGGGAAGCCAAAGCCAAAGTGCTCAAGCACGAGCAGTTTGCCAAGAGCCGTTTCGACGTGCTCATCAACTCGACGCCGTGTGGCATGACGGGGTCAAAGCAGGCGCTGCCCATCAAGGAAAACGAACTGAACGCCGGCCTGGTCTTCGACATGGTCTATAACCCGCTGGAAACGCCACTGCTCAAGCTGGCCGTCTCGCGCGGCATTCCCGTCATCACCGGCCTGGAGATGTTTGTGCAGCAAGGCGCCCGCCAATTCGAAATCTGGACCGGCAAGCCAGCCCCGGAGGCGGAGATGCTGCGTGTGGTGGAGCTGGAGCTGCGCCGGCGAGGGTGAGGGAGACTGCCAACTTCGGGTGGTGGGCGCTGGCCTTTTCCCCTTGACTTCAATCAAATAGTATATACAATAAAGCCATGGGAATCGCGTACGATCCCGTCAAGAACGAGCGCAACATCCGGGAGCGCGGACTTTCCTTCGATCAGGCAGCGGATTTCGATTTCTCCACGGCAACTTTCCTCACAGAAGTCCGCAAGGGCGAAACGCGACGAGTTGCGGTCGGCTATCTGGACGGGCGATTGCACCTTCTCTGCTACATCCCCAAACCGGACGGAATCCGCGTCATAAGTTTCCGCAAAACTAACAAAAGAGAGGCTAAGCTCTATGGCAAAGCGCAAACCATTGATTGATGAGGACGGCGAGGTGAGAGAGGTAACGGCCGAGGATGTTGCCCTCTTCAAACCTTTCTCCTCGCTTCCGGATGCGGAGCAGAGGATGCTGCTGAAGCTCCGCAGGCGTGGGCCGCAGAAGACTCCCAAGAAGGTTCCCATCTCGATTCGGCTCTCCCCGGACGTGGCTGAGGGTCTGCGCGCAACCGGGAACGGCTGGCAGAACCGCGCGGATGAAGCGCTCAGGTGCTGGCTGGCGGGTCAGACCGCGTCGCGCGTTTGAGACTGGGGAGTTCCGTCGGACACGCAGTCTCGCATTTATTTTGCCGATGCCGACTTGAAGGACGAGAGCATTTCACGCCTGAGAATGGCGTTCATGCGCGATTGATAGCCCCTGCCGTGAGACTTCAACCATTCCAAAACATCGCCGTCCAGCCGCGCGGTGACAAGGCGTTTAATCGGGCGATAGAGATGCCCGTGCACGCGCTTGGTCTTTGCCCATTCGGCGTCGGTCAGGACAGGAATATCGCTGGTGTCGATCTCGCTGTCCGGCCGGGCCGACAGGGCTTTCAGATTCGCGCGCTGCGCGTCGGTCAGTGGTGGCAATGTTTCCAGGGTGTACCTAACCATTTTCTTTTTCATAACGTCGCCTTTCCTTGGGTTGGGCCCTTCTGGCCGAAATTACGCGGACCACTTCGATCTCGATTCCGTCCTGGAACTCTTCGTTGATCGTGTGCGCGACGATCAGCATTGATAGACCCTCGACCTCGCCGCACGCTTGCCAACGCTGCTCTCCGTCCTGAACACGGTCTTTCCATGACACATAGAGAGGATTTCGGAAGACCTGGGCCGCTTCCTCGAAGCTCACGCCATGCTTGCGCAGGTTCGAAACATTCTTCGCCGGATCCCACTCAAAATGGAAATTGCCCACGGCTCAATTGTAATACATTTTTGTACATATCCAACTTTCGAACCGCTGAATCTTGCCTCTCGTCAGGTGGGGGGCGTCTGGCAGGTCTCGACGCAAAGCGCGGCATAGCTGTCGATGTTCGCGCGGAAGGCGCGCTCCAGCTCCAGAGCCGTCCTTTCCTCAAAATGAATTACATCGCGAAACCCGGCCACTGTTCCAGTGAATGTCTTATCGTCCGGATCGAAGTCGATTGGCCCGGCAACGTATCCTTTGTATTCCATCATGGCTTCACCCCGCATTGATGAGGAACGTGTATCGATTTATTTCCGATTCTTCTTTCCAGCCTTTGCGCCTTTCGCCGTATCCCCTTCCAGATGCCCCACCGGAATCGGCCCCATATCCGGTCCGATGCGCTTGATCGACGTGTCCAGCATCTCGAAGCGCAGGGTGCGCGGAGCAACCGGCCGGGTGATCCCCGTGGCTGGGTCGACGCTGAGATTCTCGCTGCTGGCGATCTGAAAGCTGAACGTGGGCACCACGCCTTTGGGAGTAGACTCAGAGCCGACTTTAACGGGAAGAAATCCCTGAATGGGATGCAGACGGTAAGCCGTCTCGTAGCGGTGGCGTTTCAGGCTCCAGGTAAAGACTCGAACCTGGTCGAAGTCGAAGGGCAGGCCGGGTTTTGGCGGCGTCAGAACGGTCACATATTCGGGAACCTGGTGGTCCGCGGTGGTGGCGTCATCGTCCGATACTTTGGTAAGAATGTAGGCGCCCACCATCCGCTGCCCTTCGGCATAGGCAGCCACTTCATCCGGCACATCCACATCCACGCGCCCGGCAAGCAGCCAGCCCGCGTGTCCCTGGGAATCGCGAACCAGCCACCAATCTTCCATGATCACCGGCGGCAGACCCTCCGGGTTGGGAGCCGGCTCAACAGCTTGAGCGGGAGCCATTGCCGGACCCGCGGCTTGAGCCGGCTTCGTGGCGGGAGCAGCTGTCAACGGCTTGGACTCGGTGGGCTTGGGTGCAGCCGGAGGCACCTTGGGAACTGTGGCCCGCGCCAATAACTGCACCTTGGCATTGGCGGGAAGCAGGTAGAAGTGTTCCGTCTCCCGCCCCGGAAGATTGTGCAGATACACATCGTCGCGGACCGAGGCTGTAGCCACAACGGGGTCCTGCTTATGTTGGCTCCCGAGCTGCGCAAAGGTGTCGTAGGTCTTGCCGTCGATCACGGCATGTTCTTCAATCCAGCCAATCTCGTTTTTCTCAGTTTTGACCTTAAGAAAACGGCGCCCGTGCTCCAGTACGTCAAGCCGTTGGCCGTTCACCACTTCGGCCACGCGATTGGAAACCGCAGCCACCCGGTCATGCAGGTACATCTGCCGCGCCGAGACATATACCGTCTCGTGCAGTTGCGGGTGAAAGCGCGCGCATCCCATGGAAAACGCAAAGGAAAACAGCAAAGCCAGCGAGGACGCAGCAATACCCAAGCGCCTTGCGCAACGAACGAATGGGATGGGGGATCGCGTGAGCACAGCCAGTGGCGTTCCTCTTGAGGATAGCATTTTCAGAGATAGGGGAGAGGGATCAGGGGTCAGGGGTCAGGGGCGGCAATTATTTTGGGCGGGCGTCAATCCGATTTGATACAACGGGCGTTCTTCGAGCAGGAGGACACTCATGCTGTTTCCCCGTAGAAGCCTTTCGACGATTCATTCCGGAACTCCGGAACCCAGTCCGGAGACGCTCAAACAACTTCAACAAGCAATGAATCGCCGCCGCTTCCTCACCGGACTGGGTGCGGCAGGCGCTGTGGCCGGCACCGCTGTCGTGACCGGATGCGGGTCGAGTTCGATGGCCTCTGCTCAAGCCACATCGACCACGGATACTGCCCAGCAAATCTTCACCGCCGCCCTGATCGCCGAGGACCTGGCCATAACGATGTACTACAACGCGCTGGTGGGCGGAGTCATCCAGGATCCCAACCTCTCGGGAACCGGCGGCTCGGCCACCAATGTCACCGCCAACGGCAGCGTGGCCAACGTGGGCTACCTGCGCGGCGCGCTGGCCGAGGAGATCTCCCACGCCAGCCTGCTGCGGACACAATTGAATCTCAGCGCCTCCACCGACGATCCAGTGCAGACTTTCTACTTCCCTACCGGTACCTTCGACAACCTGACCAACTTCTTCCCCATCATCATCGCGCTGGAGACGGCCTTCATCGCCGCCTACATGACCGCCGTGGAGGAGTTCGCGCTGATGCTGGGCAACGTCTCCCCCTACAGTTCAACGCAGATGAACGCATCCGGCGTGGCCTATACTCCGGCCAACCTGGCTGCATTTGCAAAGATCTCTGCCGCAATCCTGGGCGTGGAGGCGGAACACCGCACCCTGGCCCGCGCCATCCCTCCCCCACCCACATTCAATGGAACCACCATTCTGCCCTCCGACGATGTCTGCTACGAATCGACCGACACGCTGCAGACTGTGTACAACGGCATGAACTCGGCGGCGGCCGCACTGGCGCCGTTCCTCTCCAACAGCGCGGGGACAACGCCGTACACTCTGCAACCAGCCTTGGCCGGCGCAGCCAGCGTGCAGTTGGCCTGCACCGGAATGCCGCCGATGTAGAAAAGTAGGGAACAGGGATTAGGGATTAGGGGTTAGGGATTAGGGGTTAGGGATTAGCCGGCCGGTCTAATCCGGAGGCGGGTGACGTGGTCAGCCGATGCCCAGAAACTAACCCCTAACCCCTGATCCCTGCCTTTACGGCGCTGCCACAATGGCAATCGATCCCGCAGCCGCGGTCGACGTAATCTGCGAATCCAGTTGGCCGAGGGTAGTCGTGTCAAAAATGTAGGCGTCGAAGTAGGGGCTGCCCAGCGAACCCACTTCAAATAGGAATGTTCCGGTTGAGTCCTCTGCCAGCCCGAGCGGTTGAACCCCGGCGGCCGCGCTTGAGTCTGTAGCCACGGCATAGGTGGGGGTAGCAGCGCTGCCGGCGGTGATGGTGAAGCCGGCCACGTTGCCCGCTGAACTCGTGCCAGTGCCGTTGGCGACATACACATAATCGCCGGATGCTGCCGGCAGAATGAAGTTGGGCGCGAGTCCCCCGCTGGTGATCGGCGAGCCCGCTGCCTGCGTAATCGTCGTGCCGCCCAGTGAGCTGTAATTGAATACACGCAAGCCCCCGGCCGTTCCCCCGAAGGCCAGGGTTTCTCCGATGTAGAACAGCCGCGGCGTCGTGCCGGGATCCACGCCCACCGAAAGAGCCGAGCCGCCGGTAGTTGCAACAGGGATCGTGGTTGCTCTTGTACTCAGCGGATTGGTCCCCTTGGTTGCTGCAGCGTTGAAAGGGACGACGATTGTTCCGCCGGCGCCGAGAGAGACGAAAATGTTGGCGTTGTCTCCGGAAATAGCCATCCCGCCAGTTTGCACGGATGCGTTGGCCACCGCGAACGATACCGCTTTCTCGGCCCCGTTGCTGGCGCCGGTCGCGCTGACGATGGGGACGGCGCCAATGGTGACACCGCCGGCGACGGGGATTGCTTCAATCAGCCATGAGTCGGTTGCGTCCACCTGAATGGCCTCGACGACCAAGTCCTGGGAGGTGGCCACGGCTGTCCCCAACACACCGTTGGTAATGGGATATGAGAAGACGCCGGAGGTCATGCTGACAATGAGGAAGTTGCCGTTGATGCGATCGATGGCCATCGCGTAAGGCGTGCCCTCAAGCGTCCAGGGACTCCCCGAAAGCGCCGTAAGCTTGCCGCTCACAATCGAGTCCCCAACAATTTGCGGCGTAGTCCCGGCGTTGAGAATGTAGAATTTGCCGCTGGTTGCGGTGGTGCAGTTGGTGGTACAGGTGCCGGTGGTCGAGGTGTTTGCCGGAGCCTGCCAGAAATCTCCGCATCCAGCCCCAAAACCGATCAGCAGCGGGGCCGCCACCAGCAAGAGCTTCGCCCACCTTCCGTGTTTCATTCCCGCTCCTTGTTCGACTTCCTGGTGTTCCGAGTCATACGTTCGTATCAAAAACAAATCTGTCGCTGAGCGAAGCGTACTGCAGCGGAGTCGAAAGCCTGCCTTGAGCGAAGTCGAAGGGAACCTGCTTTTCGGAAGTTCACGACCCGGACATCTTGGCCGAATCAATGCGAAGAACTTCGGCCCGGGACACTAACCCTGTTGATCGCAAGCCAGTCACGCTCACAGGGTATCGCCTTGACGCACCTGCCGTCTCGCTGCCGGGTTTGACGCCAGGGAGCAAAGGCAAGACCTATGAAAAGAGACGCGAAACGACGGGAGTCCGCTCAATTCTTCTGGGCGCACGGGCAAGCCCATAAGTGAATCCCGTTGTCTGCGGTGGTTCATTCTCGCGCCTCAACCAGCCGGGTCTTGCAGTTCCTACCGGAGGGAGGATTCGAAAATGGCCCTGGATGGAGTCCGCCGCGACGGACGAAATCCGGGGAACGTGTCCGGAACGGATCCCCCCGCTCCGAATGGTTGGAAAGAATCGCATTCAGGCCATCATCGGACGTCCAGGCGATTGCCCGGCGTCTCAATCATTTTCGCTCTTACTGTAGCCCTCCGTGCTCTGTCCTTTCCGCTCTTTTCGGCGGAAAGGGAGGGAGACGACGAACCTCAAGTCGGAACGCCTTCCTATCGATATACTTTATGCGCGACGGACCCTGAGAAACTCAATCCCACTGAGCTCGAAGAGCGCAGAACTGCGATGATGGGCATTGTGGGCCTCTGGAAGGATCGCACCGATCTGCCGGATACCGAGACCTACATCCGCAACCTGCGCAGTGGCATTCGCCTCGCAAGGCTCATCGCTCAATGGAGAGCGGACGAACCCTGAAGCTTTCCGCGCCCCGCTCCTACGCCGCGGCATGCTCCTGACTCTTCAACTTCGGCAGTGCGCGAATCCGCCTTCCAGCCTTCTTCTCCGCAACCCGCAATTCGTAGAGGCTCTGCAGATTCAGCCAGAATTCTGCGCTTGTGCCGAAGAAATGTGCCAGCCTTAATGCGGTGTCTCCGGTCAGGCCCCGTTGGCGATTCAAAATCCCGGTAATTCGATTGGGCGGCACGTCCAGCTTGCGCGCCAGTTCTGAGGCACTCATCCCCAGTCCTTCCAGTTCCTCCGCCAGATGTTCCCCCGGATGAATTGCCATCACCGCCATTGTGTTCTCCTAGTGATAATCGACGATCTCCACATTCGACGGTCCTTGAGACTCCAGAGGCCACTCAAAACAGACTCTCCATCGGTCGTTGATGCGGATGCTGCATTGTCCCTTGC
Organism: Occallatibacter sp.; assembly: GCA_050013495.1. GTDB lineage: Bacteria > Acidobacteriota > Terriglobia > Terriglobales > Acidobacteriaceae > Telmatobacter. The sequence continues at coordinate 39,146 of JBEKFD010000003.1, forward strand.
GGTCTCCGCCCAGCGATTCAAAGCGATTGCCGGGGAGCGCGGCAAGGTCATTTATCGAGATTGCCGATTCCAGCCGGTCAAGCTTCAAACGGGCCGGCCGCTCAATCGAGGAAAATGCCTTGATTCGTTTGCCGGACGCAAAGTCGCTGGTGCGCTTGTCTCGATAACTGACGATCACTGGCCAGTATAGTCGATTTTACGCGTTACGTAAAACATATTTTCGATTGATACATGGGCGCGTGCGAACAACGCGGCTCCCATCGCGGGCGTCCGCCCATTCCCCACCCGGTCTCGTATCTGCTACCCTTTCCTGTTTCGATCTATCCTCATCCAGCCCAAGTTCGATAAGGTGCAATCATGGGTTTCAAATTCCAGAACTTCGACTTCCTCCATCTCGACTCCGGCTTCAGCGAAGACGAGCTCCTCGTCCGCCGCACCGCCCGCGACTTCGTTGAAGACAACATCGTCCCCATCATCGAAGACTGCTTCCGCGACGGCCGTTTCCCGCGCGAACTCGTCCCCCTCATGGGCGAACTCGGCTTCTTCGGCGCCAATCTCGAGGGCTACGGCTGCGCCGGCATGTCCAACGTTGAATACGGCCTGGTTACGCAGGAACTGGAACGCGGAGACTCCGGCCTGCGCAGCTTTGTCAGCGTACAGTCGGCCCTGGTCATGTATCCCATCTACACTTTCGGCTCCGACGCGCAGAAGAATACCTGGCTCCCTGCCCTCGCCAGTGGCGAAAAACTCGGCTGCTTCGGACTGACCGAGCCCGGCTTCGGGTCAAATCCCGGCGGCATGACCACCACCGCCCGCAAATCCGGCGACGAGTACATCCTCAACGGCGAAAAAATGTGGATCACCTCCGGCTCCATCGCCGACGTCGCCGTAATCTGGGCCAAAGTTGAGAATGAAGACAACAAAGTCCGCGGCTTCTTAGTCGAGACCGATCGCCCCGGCTTCCGCGCCTTCGATGTCCACGGCAAGTGGAGCCTGCGCGCCTCCATCACCAGCGGCCTCGCGCTCCAGGACGTGCACATCCCTGCAGCCAATCTGCTGCCAGGCACCGGCGGTCTCAAGAGCCCGCTCATGTGCCTCAACCAAGCCCGCTACGGCATCGGTTGGGGAGCCATCGGCGCGGCCATGTCCTGCTACGACACGGCGCTGCAATACGCCAAGGCCCGCAAGCAGTTCCACGGAATGCCCATCGCCGGCCACCAACTCATCCAGGAAAAACTCGTCTGGATGGCCTCCGAAATCTCCAAGGCGCAACTGCTCTCGCTCCACGTGGGCCGCCTGAAAGACGCCGGCAAGGTGGGCCACCAGCACATCTCCATGGCCAAGCGCAACAACGTGTGGATGGCTCTCGAAACCGCCCGCATGGCGCGCGACATCCTGGGCGCCAATGGCATCACCGAGGACTACCCCATCATGCGCCACATGATGAACCTCGAATCCGTGAAGACCTACGAGGGAACCCACGACATCCACGCCCTCATCCTCGGCCAGCACCTCACCGGGATCGCGGCGTATTGAGCGGTCCGTCCCAAAGAAGGCAGTGGAAAACAACCGTCGACAACGCCGCGCCAGTGCGGCATATTCTTGAGTCATGCCGAATTCTTCTTTGCGCGTTTCTTCTGCCCTGTCGATCGCAATGCTAGCCCTGTGCGCAGTGCTGGCCTTCACAGCCGTAGCTACCGCGCAACAGCCGGCAAGCCCGCCCATCGTCCTGCAGGCCGCCCGCCTGCTCCAGGTCGACACCGGCACGCTCCTTCAGCCCGGCGAAGTCCTCGTTGAAGGCGATCGCATCCGCGCCGTCGGCACGTCGGTTGACCGTCCGCAAGGCGCGAAGGTCATCGACCTCGGCGACACCACGCTGCTCCCCGGCCTGATCGACGCGCACGTACATCTCTTCCTCCATCCCGGCGCTGAAGACCTGCAGACGGTCGAAGAATCCGTCCCCTGGCGCACCCTCCTCGCCGAGCAGGCTGCCAAGGCCGATCTCCTCGCCGGCTTCACTGCAGAGCGCGACATGGGGACTGAAGGCGCAGGCTCCGCCGACACCGCCATCCGCGACGCCATCAATCAGGGACTCATCCTCGGTCCCCGAATGCGCATCAGCGGCAACGCCATCGACATCATGGGCGGCCACGAAGACGCCATCGGCTACAACCCCGCCCAGCACGTGCTCTCCAACGCCGACTACGCCAACTCCGCCGAGCAGATTGTCGAGGTCATGCGCGCGCAGCACAAGGAAGGTTCCGACTTCGCCAAGATCTACGAGACCGGCCCCGACCGCATGATCGAAGGCATACTGCACACGCCCTACCAGTACACCGCCGCCCAGCTTACCGCCGCCGTCGAGGAAGCCCATCGCCTCGGCACGCGCATCGGCGTCCACGCCATGGGCGAGCCAGGAACGCTCTACGCCGCACAGGCCGGCGTAGCCTCCATCGACCACGCCACCCAGCTCAGCGACGAGACCATGCGCCTCATGCGCGAAAAACACATCCCCGCCGTGCCCACCTTCACCATCTTCGAGTACTTCGCGCAGCACGCCGGCTCGCCGGAAGCCGCCTCGAAAGAAAAGGCCCTGCTCGACTACAAGATCGCAGAGTTCAAAAAGCAGGTAGCCGCCGGCATCCCCTTCGCCGTAGGCTCTGACGTAGGCCCGTTCCCCCACGGCACCCAGGCCCGCGAACTTGAGCTGATGGTCCGCTACGGCATGAAGCCCCTGGCCGTCTTGCAGGCCGACCTCATCGAAGGCGCAAGACTCTTAGGTTGGGAAACCCAGATCGGCCAGCTCAAGCCCGGCTACTTCGCTGACATAATTGCCGTCCCCGGCAACCCCCTCGAAGACATCACCGCCGCAGAGAAGGTAAGCTTCGTCATGAAATCCGGTGCAATCGTACGCCAATAACGCCGCCTTGCTCGATCAAATTGCTCTGAAAGGACACGGCTTTAACCCTGAGGGATTGCAGGCCGGGTGCCCCATGCCTCGATTCTGAGACATGGGTGAAGAACTTCTTAACAAATTCCATCTGAAATCGAGCCTTTTGGGCATAAGATACTTGGAATATGAAGCTGATACTCGGTCTAGCGCTCTCTCTTCTCATCGCCCGCGGGGCTGTTGGCGAAGATATGGACCTGCGTAATCGCGCGGAGCAGTTAGTGAACCGCTCGATCGTCGCCAGCAGGTTCACAACGCCAATGAACATCCGCACCGAGGTAACATTCTCCGCCACCGGCGTTGACGGCATCGCCACCTCTGGCAGCTATGTCCGCACCCGCAGCGTCGACAATGCGCTTCGCGAAGACCTGGTCCTCGGCGACTACAGCATGTCGCGCATGCGGGAGCAGAGCAACGTAGCCACCCACGGACAATGGGTCGACATTCCCTACCCCTTGCGCAAGGTCATGGATTATGTCCCCTACATGCCCATTCGATTCGACCCGACCGACGTCATCACCAGCATCGACCAGACGAAGATGAACGGCAAGGCCGCCGTTTGCATTCAATTTGTCACAGTGCGGGGCGAAGATCGCAATCCTGGCGACGTGTGTGTTTCCAGGGACAACGGAACTGTCATCGAGTGGCACGATCGCGATCGTTCCTTCCAGGCGCTCGAATACGGCAGTGTCAAAGATGCTCTGCTGCCCTCTCATTTTGTTTATCGCGAAGGGGAAAAACTCGTGATCGATGCGAGCGTGCGCTGGACGCTTCTCGATGCCAGGCCCGACGACGCTTTTGTCGCGCCGGAGGATTGGCGTCACGCGCGCATCTGCAAGTCCTTTGCGATGCCGGTGCCGAAGTCCGCTCCTCAGCCTGCGGCCAAAGGCGGTGTCGATGCGCCGGTCATTACGGTAGACGTACGCGTGCACGTCCGTCCCGACGGCACGGTAGGCAAAGCCGAAGTCCTCAAGCCGGTGCGGGACGACTTGGATGCCGAAGCCCTGGAACTGGTGAAGACCTGGACATACCAGCCGGGAGTCTGCGAGGGAAACAAGCAGGACTTCGCCATCGACGCAGCTGTCTACTTCCAAGGCAGGTAGCCAGACGCCCCGCGTCTCGATTCCGAGACACGAGAGAACAAGCCGGGTACCCTATGTCTCGTCCGCCGCGGCTGATGAGGCATGGGAGCGCAAGCCCCCAAATGATTGCAGATTATTTCCTCTCGGACGCGCACAATCGATCTAACGAACTTCTGATTGAGTCAAAAGCAAATGGCGTTGAAAGGGCACCGTATTAGCCGTTCCGCTTGAGCAAATTGCATTAAAACGCACGGCTTTAGCCGTTCGGCTTGTTGAACCGCAATTTGCTGGGCTTTAGCCCCTGAGGGAATGCTCCAGGAAGTCGATAGCCGTCGCTTGGCCGACTTAATCGAAGGGTTCATAATGGAGAGACTCAAGGAAAATCCGTTGCCCCGGCAAGCGCAGGTGGCCGCCAAATATCCCGAGGCCCGTTTACCCCACCCCTCCCCCACTTTCGCCGCATCCCATTGGAAAAAAGGAGGTTAGGATAAGAATGACGGATTCCACCTGCCCAAACAAAGGACTTAGGCCCCAAATGAACCCACGATCTCGTCGCCATCTGGCAAATATCCCGTCGCTCAAAACCACCGCAGACGGAGCGAAGCCTCCGCGAATCCCCGGCAGTCGGCCTTTACCATTCGAGTATTGAAAAACTCATAGCTGCCGGATTGGCGACCATCCAGGCGAAATCCCGTTCGATGACGCTGCAGCGCTCATTGCATTGATCTTTGCGAGCACCTTGCCAGATTCAGCCGAGAAACTTTATGAGCCGTTCTGTGATGAACCAACGCCTTCTGAATGCTGGTTTAAGGTCCGCGAAGGCGACGGAGTTGCTTCGATTCGACGGCGCTGTCGAGCGCGATCCTGCAATCGAAGTGTGGATGATTGGGCATGGCGGCGAAATGGGCGCCACCGCGCGTCAATGGTTTGAGGTGATGCGAAAGTCCGGGGACGAGGTCCGGGAGCTTTTACATGACGGCTGTCCGGTTGCGTGTTTGGGAGATGCGCCCTTCGGCTATGTCAATGTATTCACCTCGCACGTCAACGTAGGGTTCTTTCACGGCGCATCGCTTCCGGATCCGGCCCGCTTGTTGCAAGGCACCGGCAAGTTCATGCGCCATGTGAAGCTGAGACCGGGAACGGCCGCGAACAGCGCAGCTCTAACCGGGCTTATCGATGCGGCTTACTCGGATATCAAAGCGCGGGCCGAAAACGGCTAGCTCCCATGAATGCCTTGAGAGGGCCGCCCAGTTTGTGGCCCGCCGCCGCAGTTGATTCGTCCAATCCGGCTTCTCGAAATCTTCGAAGGCCCAACACACAATTCCGGTTGATTCACCGGCTTTCCGGAAGCAACCCGATTCGTCGGCAATCTCGCGTCAGCATGGTGAGCAGGATCACAGTTACTTCCGGATTGGCGACCAACCGACCGGAACCCAAGTTGAAGAAGCTGGGGCGTGTCCCACACGGACCTTGGCGTCAAGGCACGGATTCGCTACTGTTCGGTGTAGGTGTAGTCGTAGTACTCAATCACTCCGTCGACGCCCGAATACAAGCGGGCGTAAACGGTAGCGCCCCTGGCAGGCAGCTAAACCGCGTGGCAAGCAATCTTGCCGAAATTTGTCCGCGGCCTGTCACAAACGGACTTTCCGCCCACTTCTATATGTGACGAATTGTGCCCGGGGTGTGGCAGGAGGGAGTCTTGTTACTATCTGGAGCAGATTTCCCGGGTCGGCGAACACGCCGGTCAAAAGGCACATGCAGACGGAGGTCAACTTGGAACGAAAGACGGGTGGGCGACGAATGATGGCTGGCGCTCTGCCAATTTGTTTCGTGGGGCTGCTCGTTGTACCTGTCTTCGCACCCTGCCTGGGCCAGCAACCTGACACGCCTGGCACGCCGGCGAAAACAAGCCCTTTGACGAGCGGCGCGGATACGTCTGCCGGCAAAGAGAAACCAGCTGCCATGGACCTGATCGACCAGGCTCGGGCGGATCTGGCCAAGGCCGAGGCCGAGCGCCCGGTGGATGCGGACAAAGTTGTGAAAGCTCTCTGCCTCCTGGCGCAGCGGCAGTCCGTGGCGCGGCGCATCACCCAGGAGACGATCGACCTCGCACAGCGGGCGATGAGCATGGCCGAAGCGGCGCGCGGGCATGAGTCGCTTCTGTATGCCGAGGCCCTGGCAAGACTGGCCCTGGTTTACACCTATCAGGATCATGCGGAGCAGGCCCGTCCCCTGTCAGAAGAGGCTCTCGAGATTGCCCAGCGGACGGGGCCTGGAACGCTGGCGCTGGCCATGGTGGCCGACGGCCTGAACAGGGTTTGCTTCAGCCTGAATGACCTGCCCTGTTCTCTGCGTGCTGCAAAGCAGTCGGTTGAAGCGGTGCGTGCCTCGCACACAGCGGACCATCTCTACCTCGCTTCCCTGCTGCAGAACCAGGCACAAACCCAGATGGTGCTCAAGGACACACAGGGAGCCCGCGTCGCAATGGAAGAATCGATCAACATCTGCGATCGGGAGACAAAGGTAACGCCATCCATGGCGGTGATGGAAAGCAACGCATCCGCCTTCTATATTCGGGTGAATGATCTGGAGGCTGCGCTCAAGCATCTCGAGAAGGCAAAGGCCTACACCATAACCCAGTATGGGAGCGACAGTGAACAGGCGGGTCGCATCTCCATGAACCTTGCCAGTCTCTACCGCAAGTCCGGCCGGTTGCAAGAAGCTCTCATCGAGTATGAGAAGGCCGATGCCCAGTTTGACCGCTGGTATGGCTCCTCGCATACAGACACAATCAGAATGGAACAGGGGTACGCGGAGACTCTCGCGTCGGCGGGACGCATGGAAGAGGCCCTGCAGATGGCAAAACGCGCGCACGAGGCGTTGCGCGAGCACTTGAGCCTGGCCATCCGTGTGATGCCGGAGCGGCAGGCCCTGGCGTTGACCGAGCTGGGAGACGGCACGATGGATATCGTGCTTTCCATCGCGCTGCGAAGTCCGGGTCTTGAAACGGATGCCGTTTTCCAGGAGGAGATCCGCTCCCGCGCTCTGGTGACAGAGGAGATGGCACAGCGCGCGGCCAGCCTGAATCGGACCAGCGACCCTGAAATCGCCGCACTGCTCAAGGACCTGGAGAAAGAGCGGAGCGCGGTTCTGGCCGCTCACGAAACCTCGCCGGGAGCCGCTGGCTCGATGCAGCAGTTGCCTGAGGCCACCAGCCGCATGGAGCGCATCGAACGCACGTTGGCCGAGCGCAGTGTTGCCTTCCGCGCCAACCAGCGCACTCGTAGCGTGGCTCTTGACGATGTTCACCACCAAATGCCGCCCGACTCGGTGCTAGTTTCCTATGTTGCTTTCCGCCGGAATTCGTTTGACGCGAAGCGAAACAGCAACGGCAATCCTGCGTGGTACTTGGCCTTCGTTCTCCATCCGGACTCAAACAAGATCGATGTCTTCGACCTCGGCGAGGGGAAAGGCATCGACGCGCTTGTGTTGAAGGCACGCGCCGCCGCGGAGAGTGAAGCGCATGACAACGGGCTTGCTTCCATACGTAACGAGCGGGCCTACCGCGAAGCCGCGGGGGCCCTGCGGCAGCGCATCTGGGACCCGCTCAAGGGTGACCTGGCCGGAGCCAAGCTGGCGCTGGTTGTGGCCGATGGGAAACTTATTCTAATACCCTTCAGCAGCCTTCCCGACGGCAAGGGGTACATGGTTGAACACGGACCGGTGATCCACATGCTCACCAGCGAGCGCGATCTCGTCCCCGATGATCAGACTGAGAAGAAGCACGGCCTCCTTGCGATCGGCAATCCGGCTTTTGACCACGTGCCCGCGGCCTCGGCGATCTCTGCTTTGCGCGATGGGCCCGTCTCCTGCGATGCTTTCCGCAAGGTCGAGTTTCGGCCGCTACCGGGCACTGCCGTCGAAGTAACGGACGTCGGCTCCAGTTGGCGCCGATGGAACCGTCGCGAATCGGCATTACTGATCACAGGCGAAAACGCTACCCGTGGCCGCTTTCTTGACGAGGCCCCACAAAGCCGCGTGCTCCATATTGCGACCCACGCCTTCCTGCTTGATAAGAACTGCGGCAACGGCAACCCGCTGCTCCACTCCGGCCTGGTCTTCGCCGGCGGAAAACACGGTGAACCCTCCACCATTCTCACTGCCCAGCAGATTGCTTCGCTTGACTTGAGCGGAGCAGACTGGGCCGTGCTTTCGGCCTGCAACACCGGCAACGGAGAACTCAGAGACGGCGAAGGCGTTCTAAGCTTGCAGCGCGCCTTCCGCGTGGCCGGGGTTCGCAGCGTCGTCATGACCCTCTGGCCGGTCGACGACGAGACCACCCGCGAGTTCATGCACGATTTGTACACTGAACGCCTGGGCCGTCACTCTTCTACCGCGAATGCACTTTGGAATTCGGCGCGCGAGCTGCTTCTGAGCCGCCGCGCCGCTGGAAAGAGTACTCATCCCTGGTATTGGGCCGGATTCGTGGGCTCGGGCGGATGGGAGTAATACCAATTCTTCCCGAAACGCGCAACGCAGGAGCGAAACCGGGGAAAGAATGGACGGACTTGGGAGAATTCCAGCGTCTGACTGCGCAGGGATCAATCAATCCCCAACCGTGCATCAAGGATCGGTAACGGAAACACCCAACCCAACCCGGGGGCTGGCTTCACGCTAAAATCGCCGAGGCGCAAATCGAGCGTCAGGGAAGCAGATTCCCGAATTCCGGGCGAGTCACCGGCTACCTTCCCTTACTCGATTGTCGGCTATCTTCGGTTGCTTTCGGGGCGAAGATTTGGCATGGGGAAGGGCAGGCAAACGGACTGCGCTCTGACTTCGAACTGAATCCCCGAACGTGCGAAAAACTTGCTACTCTACTAAGGCAGATCTTCGCAAGGAGACAGATATGAAGCCTTTCCTCCTGTGCCTCTTGCTCCCGCTCACATTCATCGCCGCTGTTGCGTCGCTGGCGCAGGAGGCTATACCTCGGGTTGCTCTTGCCGCCAAGACCATTGCCATTCTCAACGACACGAAGACGGGAGAAGTCTCGGATGGCGCCCTGGAGCAGTTGAAGCGCTGGGGCCATTTCACCGTCGTGGACGATGCCGACAGCGCCGACATCGTTCTCCGCTTCGACAAGAAGACAGACCGTGAAAAGCAAAACAGCCAGTCGACGGACGAGAAGGGCACTACCTCCTATTCGGCGACGATGAGCTTTTCCTCTCAGGTCCATATGCGCGCCTACTTGAAGGGAGCGGACTCGCCTTTCTACACCACCAAAACCGACGATTCGAAGAGGAAAGCCGGTATAAGCTGCGTGACAAGTTTCGAGAGGGCTTGGATCGAGACGCGGTAGCTCAATGACAGGGTCTGAAGGGAGCGCGCATCGGGTGGCTGTGGCTCCGAGGATTTACCGATGTTGCGGGAGGATAACCGGCAAACCGGAAGCAACCCCGAAAATGGAACTCTGTCCGGATAGGTGACCGTTCAACCGAGACTCATTTGTCTCAAGGCGATTCGCGCGGTGAGCGCATTCCGGGCTTAACTCGTGAAGGCGGATCACACTGGCCTACCTTTGGCGCAAGTCTACGTCACGCTGGAAATTGCGCGTCTTCGGGAGCTAGACTGAACGCGCAAAGGGAGGGCGAATGTCATGCCTCCACAGCCGTTCTTATCGATATCAATCCCGCTTTTGGAGTGGTTTCGCGCTCGTTCTTCGTTTCTTGGCTGGTAACGGATCGCCTTTTGCCTTGCGGATTTTCGCGGGGTGGGGCCTTGACAATCGCTAGGGCTACTAGCCTCTTCCAATCAAGGCGCGACCATTCAACCGCCGATTCGCTTTGATTGGTGGAACTGATTGGCATTCATTATCGGCACGACATCGAGACGGTAGTATTTGGCGCGGGCGTCTTGTCTGATTGGAAGCCGAGCGGTGTGCCGGTTGTGCGCTACCGACCTGTGTTTCTGTTCTGCAGATTCTTTAACTAACTTCTGCCATGCACATCTGTGGCTTACAGCTCACTTCCGTCTGCCTTGGCGAAAAGATTCCGTCCAATGGTGACCGAAGCCGCATCCGGCACGATGCTTCGGGTGACTTTTTGCTTAGGGAATCACTCTCTGGGGGTCAGCACTACAACCAAAGTCTTATTGGGCGTTGCTGCGAACGAAGGTAATGTGAAGCCTGAACGGTTGTCGAATGAGTACTCCCAAGTTCTGATCGGGGCAGGTAAGGAGGGCGTCTGAAGAGGATGCGCCCCGTGATCAAGAACGACTTGAGAATGCATCATGGCGCTTCGCATCAAGGCTCTTGTGTGCTTGGCAGTGGTTGGCGGAATTGCTAACCTGTGTGCGATTCTCGGGCACCCCGCACAGCAATGGCTCCGATTCTTCGTGTACCTCGCGGCCATCCTTCTCAGTTCGGGGATGAAAGTCGGCCTGCCTAAAAGCGAAGGCACGATGTCGCTGAACTTCCCGTTCATCCTCCTCGGGATCCTGCAACTTTCCCCGCTGCAGGTCGTTTGCCTTGCGGTTTGCAGTGTGATTGCGCAGTGCCGCATTCAAGTGATAAGACCCTTTACCCTGATTCAGATTTTGTTCAACGTAGCAAACGTAACCACTGCCACTGTGTTCGCGTGGTTTGGCTATGAGGAACTATTGCGGCTGCATTGCCCACTGGCGCCGGCCCTTGCAATCGCCGCAACAATTTATTTCTTTTCAAACACGATCCCCTTGGCGCTGGTGATCGGCTGGGATCAGAAAATCGATCCCCGGGCGCTCTGGCGCAGAGATTTTTTGTGGTTCTTTCCGTTCTACCTGGTCGGCGCCATCCTGGCTGCTGCGGCTTACCTGATCGGCGTGGCATTCGGATGGATGACCTCACTCTTGCTGATTCCCATGGTTTATACCATCTACCGCACTTATTCATCGCAGATGGCTTTTGTGCGCGACCGGGAACAGCATGCCAAGGACACCGAGGCGCTGCACCTGCGCACCATCGAAGGCCTTGCCATGGCCATCGAAGCCAAGGACGAGAATACGCACAAGCACCTGCTGCGCGTGCGCGTCTACGTAGCGGAACTTGGGAAGCTGATGAAGTTGGATGAGTCCATGATGCAGGCGCTGTTGATCGCATCGTATCTTCACGACATTGGCAAACTGGCCGTGCCGGAATACATCATCAACAAGCCCGGCAAACTGACCAAGGAAGAATTCGAAAAAATGAAGATCCACCCGGTGGTGGGCGCGGACATCCTCGAACGGGTCCGTTTTCCCTACCCGGTTGTGCCGATTGTGCGTTCGCACCACGAGTCCTGGGATGGCAGCGGTTACCCCGATGGCTTGGTAGGCGAAGAGATCCCTATTGGAGCGCGGCTGCTCACTGCTGTGGATTGCTTCGACGCGCTTGCCTCTGAACGCCCGTACCGGAGGGCATTGCCGCTGGAAGAGGCGATGGCGTTTGTGAAGGCCCGGGCCGGTATCCAGTTTGACCCCCGGATTGTGGAACTCCTGGACGAGAATTTCCTCGCGCTGGAAGAGAAAGCGCGTCAGCAGATTGGAACGATCGAACCGCTCAAGACGAACATCACGATCGTGCGCGGCGCAGCGCCCGGCGCGGGATTCGAGCCAGCGCAATCACCATCCGGCATGCCGAGTCTGACGAACGCGGCAAGCCACAAAGCGGCCGTCGATGAACTCGTCACCAAGCTGAACCATGCCTCCAGCGCGCATGAAATGAGTTCCATCTTGTCCAGCCAACTGCCAGCGTTGGTTCCGCACGACGGCTTTGCGGTCCACCTGAGATCCGGCGAGTTCCTTCTACCGCAGTTCATCGACAGCGGCTCAGCGAAGGCTTTCTCGATGCGGCAAATGGCGCTGGGAGAGGGACTTTCGGGCTGGGTGGCCGAGCACGCACGGACCATCGTGAATGGAAACCCGACGGTCGAGCCGAACTATTTATCTGACAGCGCGTTTTTCACCGCGACAAGCTCGGCGCTGTCGGTCCCATTCTTTGATTCAGAAGGCTCTGTGTTGGGCGTAATCACTCTTTACTCGGTGGCTGACGCGGCCTTTTCGAAGGATCACATCGGAATCCTTGAGGCTCTGGAATCACACCTTTCGCAGGCATTGCAACGCGCGCTCAGTTTCGGCATTGAAGGTACGAAGTCGACTGTGCCAGTAGCAACGCTGGCGGCGTCATGAGTTCCGTTGCCGGCCTGCTGAAGCGGCTCTCCCGCACCTTTGCGATCGTGGTGATGGTGGTTGCGGGCTCAACGATCCTGGTACGCTTTGCGCCCGGATACCTAAGCGATGCGCGCGAAATGGACTCGCGCTATGGCGATGCAACGCGTGTCGAACTCTCGGCGGAGGCGGCGCGGAGCGCGTCGCTCCAGCAAATGCTTTCCACTGAATTTAGCGGATGGACGCACGGCGATCTCGGCGTGTCGAGACAATATGACGTGCCAGTTGCTGAACTGATTTTGCCTCGTCTTGCTGTCACGGGAGGCGTGCTGCTGCGGGCAATCGCGTTTGCGTGGACGCTGGCACTCATTGGCGCCCTGGTTTCGAGTGCGGGAAGAAATCCATCGTTGCTATGGCAGACGCCGAGCACCCTCTTACTGGCCGTGCCGACCGCAGCCATGGCGACCGTCTGCATGCTGAGCGACCGCGGCGGACCCGTTCTGGTGATGACGCTTCTCGTGGCAGCACGGGACTTCAAGTTCCTGGATAGATTGCTGCGCAAGACGTGGCGTGAACCGCATCTGCTGCAGGCGCGGGCCCAGGGGCTCACCACGTTGCGGCTCGTATGTGCGCACATTCTCCCCGGCATTGCCTCGCAGTTGCTTGCGCTCGCCACGCTCTCAATCGTCACCGCGCTCAGCGCGCTGGTGCCGGTGGAGGTGATTTTCAGCGTGCCCGGCCTGGGACAGTTGGCTTGGAACGCGGCAATGAATCGCGATCTGCCGGTATTGCTGGCGGTGACCATGATCATGGCAGTCGCGGTGACTTTCGCGGGCATGCCTTCGGATTCTGCGGGCGAGTGGCAGGGCGCATGAGAGTCAGGACTTCATCATTCAGAGTTACAGCGATGTGGCTGTTGACGGCGCTCGTGGTGGCCGCAATTGCCGTGTTGGCGATGCCAGGCAGAAGCTATTCGAGCCAGGATCGCGATCAGCTGGTTGCGGGCGCATCGGCGCAACATCCAGCGGGGACCGACGGACTTGGCCGCGATCGCATGGTGCGCGTTGCGGCAGCAATGCTGCTCAGCCTTGGAGGCGCAATTCTGGCGTCTGCGGCGACCACGCTGGCCGCAGCCGGAATTGGCACGCTTTCAGCATTCAGTCCCGCATTCCTGGGACGATTCGCCATGCTGGTGTGCGACGTATTCCTGGCGCTGCCGTGGCTGTTTCTGCTGATGATGGTTCGATCGGTTCTTCCTTTGACCACCTCTCCGGCACACTCGGCAGCGGTCACCTTCCTGGTGCTTGCTGCGCTTGGATGGCCGGCTTGTGCGCGAGCCGTCTACCGAGGCGCACGGGAACTTCGCAACGCGGAGTGGATGCTGCAGGCGCGCGCAGGAGGCTTGCACGGGACACAGATTGTGCGCCACGTGTTGCCCAACCTGATGCCGCTTTTGATGCCGCAGTTCCTCATCTGCGTTCCTGCGTTCATCATCGCCGAGGCGAATCTTGGAGCGCTCGGGCTCGGTATCGGGGAGCCGCTTCCATCCTGGGGAGGCATGCTGCTGGAACTGAATAACTCCGCGATGCTGCTGCGTACTGGGTGGGTCTATCTTCCTATCGGTCTTCTGATTCTTATCCTGCTTCTGATGGAAGCAATTGCTGCCGAGGTTTGATCATGCGTCTATCACGATTTTCAGTCAAATTCGTCGCCGCAACTCTCGCTGCTTTCGCGACGGCGTGTGCCGGCCAGGCTGCCCCGCGGTTACCCGGAGAACTGGCCTGGACGATCGGATACGATCCGAAGACTTTCGATCCGGCGAAGGTGGATGACCAGGAATCCGAATTAGTGCGCTACTTGACAGCCGGCGTTCTGCTTCGCTTCAACCGCGCTACGCAAAACGTGGAACCGCAACTGGCAGAGAGCTGGGATCTTTCAGCAGATGGCAGAACTGTCGTTTTCAAGCTCCGTGCGGGCCTTCAGTTTTCCGATGGCAGCAGACTGACGGCCAACGACGCGGCATGGTCGATCCGGCGCGTGCTGTTGCCGGCTACCGGAGCACCGGTTGCCGAGGAGTTTCTTTCCGCCAGCGGGGTCACGGTAGATACGCCGGATGAGCGTACATTGATCGTGCATCTTCCTCAGCGGGTAATCGGCATTGGGAAGGCATTCGACGAGGTTGCAATCGAGCCTGCTGAACGCCCGAGCGAGGGCCGCGTCACGGCAGGTCCGTTTGTTGTTGCGGATTATCGGCGCTCGCAGTATGTCCGCCTGCATCGAAACCCACATTATTCGGAACGAGACGGCAAGGGAGCCGGGCTTCCATACGCTACGGGAATCCGGCTGGATATTCTGGACAATCACGAGCAGGAAATCAGGCTCTTCGAGCGCGGCGAATACGACGTGATCGACAGCCTTCCGCCCGACTATTTCGGACTGTTGAAGCAGAAGGCGCCAAACGCCGTGCGCGATCTCGGTCCGTCGCTCAACACAGAGCAGATTTGGTTCAACCAGTCCCCAGGCGCGCCACTGCCCACCTGGGAGAAGACCTGGTTTCAGAGCCAGGCGTTTCGCGTTGCAATATCGCGTGCCATCCATCGTGCCGACTTGGCACGCATCGCGTATGAAGGTCATGCGACCCCCGCCTACAGCTTCATTTCGCCCGCGAATGGCGCCTGGTACAACCGCGCGATCTCAGTGCCGCATGAAGACGTTTCGGCCGCGAAGGCGGCTCTCGCTGGAGCTGGATTTCGCTGGAACGGGTCTCTGCTTGAGGATGCGGCTGGACACCCGGTAAAGTTTTCGATTCTGACCAACGAGGGAAATGCCGCGCGCTTCAAGATGGCGACGCTCATCCAGGAAGATCTAAAAGCCATAGGCGTCCAGGTGACGGTGGTGGCGCTCGATTTTCCCGCGCTGATTGAACGGCTCATGCACACGCAGGATTACGAAGCTTGCCTGCTGGGATTGGAGAACGTGGATCCTGATCCGAACGCGATGATGAACGTATGGCTCAGTTCCTCGCCGAATCATCAATGGAACCCGTCAGAGAAGACTCCCGCGACGGCCTGGGAAGCGGAGATTGACCACCTGATGAATCTCCAGGCCAGCAGCCTGAAAGACGCAGAGCGGAAGCAGGCAGTGGACCGGGTGCAACAGATCGTTGCCGACCAGCAGGCATTCATTTATCTGGTCTATCCAAATGCCCTTTACGCCGTTTCTCCGAAGCTCGAGGGTGTGCAACCGGCGGTGCTTGAGCCTGGGCTGGTTTGGAACATCCAGAAACTGCGGCTGCAAGGAACGCGATGAGCGAGAACGATCTTCTGCGCGTTGAAATTCGAGCTGAATACGCTGGAAAAACAGTGCTGCACGACGTCCGCTTTGAACTCCGCCGCGGCGAGGTGCTAGGGCTGGTGGGCACAAGCGGGGCAGGCAAGAGCACGCTGGTCCAATCGCTGCTCGGCTTGCTTCCATGGCGCGGGGGGCGCGTGACGGGCGAAGTCCTGTTCGATGGCAAAAACCTTCTGGCGCTCTCAGAGCACGAATTCCGCAAGGTGCGTGGCAGCCGGGTCGCGCTCATCCCGCAGAGCCCAATGACCGCTTTGAATGCGGCTATCAGCCTGGAGGCGCACTTCATTGAAGCGTGGAGAGCGCACGAATCCAGCGGGCGCGGTGCCCTTGCGCAGCGACTCGATACTTTGCTTGCCGAGCTGCAACTTCCTTCCGACAAAGAGTTCTTTCGCAGACGGCCGCCGCAGATCAGCGTTGGGCAGGCGCAGCGCGTGCTGATCGCTCTTGCGCTGCTGCACCGGCCTGCACTGCTGATTGCAGACGAGCCCACCAGCGCACTGGACCCGGTGACACAGGCCCAGATCGTTGACCTGTTGAGGAGACTGAATCATCAACACAGCCTTTCCCTCCTCTATATCTCGCATGACCTGATTTCCGTTTTACAGCTCTGTGACCGGATTGCAGTGCTCGATGGGGGGGTGATCGTGGAGAACCTTCCGGTAACTCAGATAAGCAAGGCGCGGCACACGTCTACACGCGCATTGTTGAACGCGCTGCCTGCCCCGCCTGATGTACTGCTGAGTTATCGGAATCGCTGAGACATCGAAGTGCCTGCGCCCGCTTTGTGCGCATCTTAATGAGCCCCGGCGAAGTGAGCCGGGAAGTAGGTTACTACGGAGAGTTACCACTCAGGGACTATTCGCTCCAACTCTCGTGCTAGCACTTACAACTTGGGGGTCATGGTACTTAGTTTGTCACCCAGCTAAAGTTCGGAAGATAGAAACCCTCCTCAGCTACAGAAGGCTTTGCGAGGTGGAACGCAGCTAGCAAGACCGGCTCGAATTGTGAAAGACATCTCTTTTTGCGTGGAGTTGCCATGTCTCGTTTTCGTTTCCCGATCGTGCTCGGGCTACTTGCGGCAAGCGCCGCCACTTCGTTTGCAGCCACTACGGTCGCTGCCACCACGGTCACCAGCAGCAAGATTTCGCCCGATGCAGCCGCTTCAACCTCCTCAACCGTGCCGGTGATCATTCAGTACAAGCAGCCGCCTTCGTCGCTTGAGACACTGCTGATTTCATTGCTGGGCGGCCTGGTAAAGACGACTCTCGGCACCATCAATGCCCTGGCCGCAAACGTTCCACTGAGCGGGCTAAATCAGATTGCGGCAGACTCCAATGTCACATACATCTCGCTCGATCGTGCGGTCAACGCCCGGCAGGAAGTGAGCATTACCGCGGCTGAATATACAAGCGAGCCAATCAACGCGCCCGCGATCTGGAAAAAAGGCTATGTCGGCACCGGCATTGGGGTTGCAGTGGTCGACAGCGGCATTACGCCAGTTCCCGATCTCAGCGGCGATTCTCCCTCGCTGCTTGGTCCGGGAGAGAATCCAGTGCTACAGCTTCTCGCTGTGCCCAATGAAGTGGCTCCCTGGATGAACGGCCGCATCGTTTACAGCCAGAATTTTGTTCCAGGCCAGAGCGATGCTTATGATCACTACGGGCATGGCACCCATGTCGCCGGGCTCATCGCCGGCAACGGCGCACTCTCTACCGGGCAAGCCGACTTCAGGACATTTCACGGTTCGGCTCCGAATGCCAATCTCATCAACCTGCGAGTGCTTGACGAAAATGGCGCGGGTACGGATTCCTCCGTTATTGCTGCCATTCAGGAAGCTATCTCACTGAAGAACACCTTCAATATTCGCGTCATCAATCTTTCGCTCGGCCGTCCGATTTATGAGAGCTACACACTCGATCCGCTTTGCCAGGCGGTCGAGCAGGCATGGAAGGCGGGCATCGTGGTTGTCGTGGCCGCGGGCAACGATGGAAGAGACCTCAATCTCAATTCGGAAGGCTACGGCACGATTAACTCGCCCGGCAACGATCCATATGTGCTTACTGTGGGCGCAATGCGCACTATGGAAACCGCTCCGATCAATGACGACCTCATCGCAAGTTATAGCTCGAAAGGTCCGTCCTTTATCGACGATGTTATAAAGCCTGACATTGTGGCGCCCGGCAATCTAGTTACAAGCTTGGAATTTGGTAGCGATCCGCTCGCGGTCGAAAACCCCTCCTTCTTTACCCTTTATTCGTTCTACGAAACCAACGGCTCGCAGAATCCGTCACTCGACTATTTCCCCCTCAGCGGCACCAGCATGGCGACGGGAGTCACGAGCGGGGCTGTTGCAGATCTGCTGCAGGGAGTCCCGAGCTTGACACCCAACGCAGTGAAAGCGTTGATCATGGTCAATGGCGACCGCAGCTATTTTCCGGCAACCAGCAGCGTGACGGCAAACGGGATCGTCTATACCGCAAACTACGATGTGTTCACCATCGGCGCAGGGTATCTGGACATTCTGAAGACGGTTAATGCCGCTCTCGTCAATGGCGGATCGGTGCCCACCGGCAATGCGATGTCGCCGATTGCAAATTACAATGCGGCCACCGGAAATGTCACCGCGGTGACCGACCAGACCGCGCTCTGGGGAAAGACCGGACCGTGGTCAGCCTCAAGCGTATACGGCAACAACGCGTTCATTAACTCCGAATCCGGAGAAAGCGCGCTTTGGGGATCCACGGCGCTGTGGGGCAAGAGCGACTCGGATGCCTTTACCGCGCTCTGGGGCAAAACCGCACTCTGGGGGAAGGGCACACCCGAGGCGGAGACTGCCCTTTGGGGTAAGTCAGGGACATCAAGCGCATCGGCACCTTTCGAGTATTAAGAGAAAGAACAGCCGTTTGGCGAGTGAAAGGCCGCGATGCGGAGGCAAAATGCAGATGCTCCGTAAGAGGCCGCTGATAGAAGTCAGATCGAGTTGTAGGTAGAGGTCAACAGCAGTCTCGCCGTGCACCGAATTCAGGATCTTGTGATCCGCCTCTATCGAGTCGTCGACGATGGAGTCTTATGCCGAATGGTACCAGTTCATCAAGATCATGGAAGAACGCCTGGCGGGCGGCTACACGCCGAGCGCCGGCGTCATCTATCGCACCTTAACCATGCTGGAGGAAGAGGGGCTCGCCGGTTCGTCCACCGGGTGCAACAAGAAGGTTTATTCCCTCACTCCGGAGGGGATCGAATACTTTGAACCCAACAAGGAGCGCAACGCGGAGTTGTTTGAGCGCGTTGAATAGACGGGGCGCGGATTCGAGCGCGGCCGGTCGCCGGCGATCATGAAGGATTTCATGGACCTGTGCGGCGGAGTATTGGCGCGCGTTTCGCGGAGCGTGACACCGGAACAAATCCGCATGATCATCGAGGCAATCAATGCCGCCGCCAAGGCAATCGACGAGTTCTGAATGCTGCGTGCGCTTTGCCCACCTGCAGTGGTAGTCGAGAACCACCGAGCAGATCGCGTAGTTTCAAAGCCGAAATGAGAAGCCCCGCCAGGACCCAAGTCCGAGCGGGGCAATTTGTTTTTCCTAGTCCCTAGAGTCCCTGCCTTACCCCCGCACCGACACGCCAGAGAACGAGAGCACCGCCAACCCGCGCACTGGCTGGCCGAAGAATCTCGCCGGGTCGAATTTGCTGGTCAGCAGCAGGTTCTCAATCTGCGACCGCGTGGCCGCGTCGTTGGGGCCGGAGACGATGCGATAGTCGTACATCTCCCCCTTGCTGTTGACATAGGCCTCTACCACCACCGGGCCGGAAATATCGCCGATCTGGTTGTCGCCCGTTCCGCTGGAAAGAGCCACCAGCCGCGGCGCCGTCGGGTTCCCAAGCGGCTCGTCCTTGGTGGCCTGCGCGATCTCCGGTTGGGCAAACATAGTGATCAGAACAATAATCGTGCCCAGCAGCAACACCGCGCTGGCAAACCCTGCTCCCGCCTGTAGCAGGAAAGGACCAACGGTATTCTTCCAGGCCATATCCCATCCGTGGAAGACGCTCTGCCGGCTGCGTGCGCGCTCCTGGCTGACCGCCACACGAATCCGCAGAAGCAAGTCCTTTGGTTCCGGAACCGGACCGAGCGCCGCCAGCGCTCCCTGCGTTTCACGCAGCAACGCCCACTCCTGCCCGCAATTCCGGCAATCCCCCAGGTGAGCCGCAATGAGCTGCATCTCCCGTCCATTCAGCCGGCCATCCAGATAATCCGAAAACCTTTCTTGTACCGCACTGCACCCGCTCATCGCGCCTCCTCTCCCAGAGGTACTTCAAATCCCGTGCCGGTTTCCGAGCTCCCGCGGGCTCGTTCGACTGAGGCTGGCGCCGTCAGGACTGCCTTCAAATACGCCCTGCCCCGAACCAGCCGCGACTTCACCGTTCCCAAGTTCACGCCCTGCATCTCCGCCACTTCTTCGTAAACGAATCCCTCAATGTCGCGCAGAATCAGAGTGGTGCGAAATGGCTCCGGCACCTGGCTCAAGGCTGTCTCCACACGCGCCCGATTTTCCGCATGAACCGCCATCTCAAAGGGCGATTCAGCCTGGTCCACCAGCATTTCTTTCAGCCGCACCGGCGTCCCGCATTCGCCTTCCGTCATCTCCTGCTCAATGGGGATCTCCCGCTGCTTGTGCCGGCTCCACCAGCGCCGCTGGTTGGATGCCTCGTGCAGCGCGATGCGGTAAATCCAGGTCCGCAGCGACGACTCGCCATGAAAGTTGCCCACCCCGCGGAAGACCTTGACGAAGACTTCCTGGGCCAGGTCCGCGGCTTCCGTGCGGTCCTGCACGGTGCGCGCCAGCAGCGAGTAGATGGGCTGATGGTAGCGCGCAATCAGCCACGCAAACGCCTCCTCGGAGCCGGCTCGCAGTTCCGCAACCAGGGCCGTCTCTTCGGATTGAAGCGTCAACGCGCTGGCTAAATTGCCCATGGTGAGGTCCGCCTGCACAACAGTGTCCTCCCACCTTACCGCAACCGAAGCAGATCGGTCATCATAAAAAGCGAGCTTCGCTTTCACCGCCCCAAATGCCGGATGATCGAACCCGAATTCCCTGATTTACTTCACTGTCGAGGCCACCGAGCCATCTGCACGATTCCTGCGGCCAGGAACCGTTACCGATCAACCAAGTGAGCGGGATGCGGAGCAACGGACGAACCGGAACTCCACGTCCCTTATTCTCTTAGACACCGGAATACCCCTGAAGTGTTCCCGGTCACGCGCGATTTCTCACTTGCGAAGAAGCTCCTGCCGCCAACCACGCGCATTTTTCGCAACCTGCGGCATCCGGGGACCGCTTTGGCAACGGACAAACTCAGGCCCTGCGCCAGTCGAATCCCGTCGAGGCCGCCAACCGGCGCAATCAATTCCACCCCCGGCGCGCGTTTGACGAATTCAACCCCAGCGGAGACAATAGGAGAGTTGCATCCCCGCGAGCACGTGGGCCTGTGGCGCAGCTGGGAGCGCGCTTCCATGGCATGGAAGAGGTCATCGGTTCGATCCCGATCAGGTCCACCAAATATTTCAAGCATTTAGAAGCACCTCCTTTCTCCGAGTTGTGGGCAACTTAGGGGCAA
Organism: Occallatibacter sp.; assembly: GCA_050013495.1. Taxonomy (GTDB): domain Bacteria; phylum Acidobacteriota; class Terriglobia; order Terriglobales; family Acidobacteriaceae; genus Telmatobacter. The sequence goes on from JBEKFD010000003.1 coordinate 60,323, forward strand.
ATTCCAAAACCACTCCACGAACAGGCTTCGCAGTTGCCGCTGCGATCTGCCCGGTGAGGTTGTCTGGAATCGCTCCTACCATATCCACTCCATCTCTCTTCTCGGTCGAGTTGCCAGTTCTCGTACTTCCATTAGGCGGCATCGGTGGCTCAGGAGCCGTCGGCACCTCTGTCCCTTTGGATAGCTGCGCATGGATTGCATCGAGCGTCGTACGTACTCCCGGCAGGAGAACCTGCATATAAACGTTCTCCGTGGTGTCCGTCGTCTCATGCCGCATAAAGCCCTGCACGTCCTTGCTTGATCCCAGTTTTTGAGCCAAGGTCGCGATCGTGCGCCGGATGACCTGGAATGTCAGCTTCGGAAATTCCAGTTCCTCGGCCAGCTTATGCAGCACGCGCTTGCGGAAATTGCTCGGGTCCAAGGGACCTGCAAACCGCCCGCCAAAGATAAACGCAGCTGGCGATACATCCTTACGCTTCGTCTTCAGGTGTTCCCGCCATTCCACCAACTTCTTGACCAGATCCTCACAGATCGGGACCTCCGAGGTGCTCCGCTTGGTCTTACCGTAGGGCCGAATCTTCCCTTTGTAGTAGGTCTCCTTAATATCGAGGAGCAGCGGCTCTTCAAGGAGGCTTCGCCAACGCAAGGCAACCACCTCACCCGGTCGAAGTGCATTCGACATGTCGAGCATGAGGAGCAACCAGTCGCGAAGACTCTTTTCGAGAAGTCGGTCGAGCGCGGCGCGTAGCTGGTCCCAAGTGAGGACGGTTTTATCGACCTCACGCAGGTTTGCCGGCACCTTCACCAAACGTGCAGGATCTTTCGGAAGATAGTCTTGATCGACCGCCTCCGCAAAGATAGCCCGCATGTAAGAGCGAATCTGCAACACTCGATCCTTGGAATGGGTTTTGGCCAGCTGATTGAGTTGATTCTGCAGGATGTACTTGTCGAACCTCTCCAGTCGTACATCCTCGAACGGAACGATCAGGTCTGCCGTGATGATGAGTTTCTTCACCTTGGCAGTCTCTTCTCGCCAGTCCGCCTCTTTCAGCGGCAAGTAGCGGTTTCGGGCAAACCAACCGAATGTGACAGTGCCGTTCTTCACGACGCCGTCTTCGGTGACCTGCCCACTCGTGCGGGTGATCTCCTGTGCCAGCTTTTCTCGTGCCTGAAACTTGCTCATCGCAGATTTCAGCCCGAGAATTACGGGCATTTTGACCG
>JBEKFD010000004.1:0-59015 GCA_050013495.1 Occallatibacter sp.
TCAGCGTTACGACCTCGTAAAACAAGACGAAGTTGAATGGCGTTGAAATGGCCACCAGGTAGTTCTCGCCCGCATCCACGAGCAGCGCCGGAGGATGCGCCAGCACCTTCGACAGAAAAATCAGCAGCAGATGAATTGCAAATCCTGCAATTCCCAGTCGTACCACCAGGTGCTTGAGCGCGGTCTTGTTGCCGTCGGAGAATACGCGGTCGTGGAAGGCGCCGATGCGCAGCCAGATCAGGCCGGGTTGACCGGAATTTCCGTGATCGGATTCATGCTCTGCGGTTGTCATTCAGCTGGGGACAGTTGAGCACTAGATTAGCGCATAGGGCCTTCAATCGGCGCGGCCCGTTTTATCCAGCTCACGGTAGAAGGCCAGATCGCGGCCACCAAGGCTCTTCGCAATATAAGCGATCTGGCCGTAATGCAGGCCAAAGTGCTCGACGACCTGGTAGACGGCTTCGAGGCCAGTGACGTGATAGCCCTGAATCTCGTAAGGCGCTACAAGATCGGCTTCCGTGAGGCGGTCGAGGACCGCGGCTGCTTCGCTCATGGTTGCGCCGAGGCGCTCAAGCAGTTTTGAGGCGTTGAGTCCGCCCTCAGCAGCGAATTCGGTGGGACGGTCGCGCAGGTCGTCCTGCCGGTTGAAGGATGCAACCAGCCATTGGCGCACGTTGCCGTTGAGATGCAGGATGAGATTGCCGATGCTGTTCGAGGCTTCGTTTGGCCGCCACCAGACCTGCTCCTCGGTCAACGGCTCGACGCAGGCGCGCAGGCGGGCCCAGTAGTGATCGAGCAGCTTACGGCGGGAGAACTCGAGGAAGAGGTGCGTAACGTCAGCATGAGAGTCGGTCATTGGAGCGGGCTCCTGGGAGAGCAATCTCTTGAATAGAGTATCCGAGATCTCTTTGTTTTGGGGTCGCAGCGAAGGTCGAAGTGGGCATCGAGCCAGCAACAGGCAAGCCCGCAATTGCGGAAAGCCCGTCAGCGGGCATAGAATGCCGTCTGAAATCGTTCACCCAAGAGGAATGAATCATGCGCATTTTTGCCTCTCTCTCTTTGGCCGTTCTCGCATTGGCCTGTATCTCCGCAGATGCACAACACAAGTCCGCTCGAAAGCATGCGGCGCCGAAGGCGCGGCTGGCCGCACCGCAGGTGCTGGTGGCGCAGACGCCGCCCATGGGGTGGAACAGTTGGAACTTCTTCGCCGAACGCGTCACGGACAAGGACATTCGCGACTCTGCCGACCAGATTGTGGCCACCGGCATGAAGGATGCCGGCTACATATATGTCAACATCGACGACACCTGGGAAGGCGAGCGCGATGGCATGGGCGGTCTGCACACCAATTCAAAGTTTCCTGACATGAAGGCGCTGGCCGACTATGTGCATTCGAAGGGACTGAAGATCGGCATCTACTCCGGCCCGGGGAACAAAACGTGCGGCGGCTATGCGGCCTCGCTCGGGCACGAGGAGCAGGACGCAAAGCTCTACGCTTCGTGGGGCATCGACTACCTGAAGTACGACCTGTGCAGCTTTATTCCCGACGTGTTGGAGAAGCAGGCGCCCAACGACAAGGCGGCGCAGATGAAGTTGATGATCGCCGCGTATGACAAGATGAGCAAGGCGCTCAAGGCGACGGGCAGGCCGATTGTGTTTTCCCTCTGCCAGTACGGCTGGGACGCCGTGTGGGAGTGGGCGCCGGCGCTGGGCGGCAACCTGTGGCGCTCCACCGGCGACATTACCCCGCACTGGGACCGCATCTACGCCATCCTCTCGCAGCAGGACGGGCTGGCAAAATACGCAGGCCCCGGCCACTGGAACGACCCCGACATGCTGGAGGTGGGCAACGGCAAGCTGTCCCTGGCGGAGAACCGCTCGCACTTTTCCATGTGGGCCATGCTGGCCGCTCCGCTGCTGGCCGGCAACGATCTGCCCAATATGAAGCCGGAGATCAAGGCCATCCTGACCAACGCGGATGTGATTGCGATTGACCAGGACAAGCTTGGGAGGCAGGGGACGCGCGCCTATTCCGATGGAGAGGTCGAAGTGTGGACGCGGCACCTGGCCGGCGGCGCGCTGGCCGTTGCGGTGCTCGACGCAGGCGACAGCCGCTACTCCACCCACCCGTTTCATCTGAACCTGGCCAAGCTCGGATTGCGCGGACCGCAGCAAGGCAAGAATTTGTGGACAGGCGAGCCGATCACGCTCACCGACCACATGCCCATCGAGATTGCCAGCCACGACATTCTGCTGGTGCGCATCGCGGCGCACAAGTAACAGCTGCGCGGTGGGCGCGCTGCATAATCCTGCTAGCCTCGTCAAGCCGTGCGCGGTATCGTCAAGGGAGATGCGATTTTCCGGGCGGGTGAAGGTATGACGACAATGACTGCAACCATTCGCGCACCACGTGGGAACCAGTTGCGCTGCAAGGGCTGGCAGCAGGAGGCGGCGCTGCGCTGCCTGATGAACAACCTCGATCCGGAAGTGGCGGAGCGGCCGGCGGACCTGGTGGTGTACGGCGGCATTGGGCGGGCGGCGCGCAGCTGGGAATGCTTTCACGCCATTGTGCGCGAACTGGAACAGTTGGGCAGCGAGGAGACGCTGCTGGTGCAGAGCGGCAAGCCGGTGGCGGTGTTTCCCACGCACGAGATGGCGCCGCGGGTGATTATTGCCAATTCGAACCTGGTGGGCAAATGGGCAACCTGGGAGCATTTTCAGGAACTTGATCGGAAGGGCCTGATGATGTACGGGCAGATGACTGCCGGGAGCTGGATCTACATCGGCACGCAGGGCATTTTGCAGGGGACGTTTCAGACCTTTGCCGCGCTGGCCGACCGGCATTTCAGAGGAAGCCTGAAGGGCAAGCTGGTAGTCACCGGCGGCGTGGGTGGCATGGGTGGCGCGCAGCCGCTTTCCGTTACGCTGAATGACGGGGTGGTGCTGGCGATCGATGTGGACCGCAGCCGCATTGAGCGCCGTGTTGCCACGCGTTATTGCGATGTGCTCAGCGAGAACTTGGATGAGGCGCTGGCGCTATGCGAGGCGGCGCGGCGCGAGGGCCGCGCGCTGTCAGTCGGATTGGTTGGCAATTGCGCGGATGTGCTGCCGGAGATTGTGCGGCGCGGCGTGGTGGTGGACGTGGTGACGGACCAGACCAGCGCGCACGATCCGCTGAATGGCTATGTGCCGCAAGGGCTCTCGCTGAGTGAGGCGGCGGAACTACGCGGGCGGGATCCTGAAGACTATGTGCGCCGTTCGACGGCTTCAATGGTGGTGCACGTGAACGCCATGCTGGCCTTGCAGCAGGCTGGCGCGGTGACATTCGATTATGGCAACAATATTCGGCGGTTTGCGTTCGATGCAGGATGCGCGGATGCGTTTCTGATTCCAGGATTTGTGCCGGAGTATATTCGTCCGCTCTTCTGCACCGGGCAAGGGCCGTTTCGCTGGGTTGCGCTATCCGGCGATCCGAAAGACATTGACCGCACCGACGAACTGGCGCTTGAGTTATTTCCAGACAACGAAATTCTCACGCGCTGGCTGAAGCTGGCGCGCGGTCGTTTTGCGTTTCAGGGCTTGCCGGCGCGTATCTGCTGGCTGGGCTACGGCGAACGCGCGCAGATGGGCGAGGCGATAAACGATCTGGTCCGCAAGGGAGAAATCTCCGCTCCAGTCGCGATTGGGCGCGATCACCTGGACACCGGCTCGGTAGCTAGCCCCTATCGCGAAACAGAAAAGATGCTCGATGGCTCGGACGCGGTTGCCGACTGGCCGATTCTGAATGCGCTGCTGAATACGGCGAGCGGGGCGACGTGGGTGAGCTTTCATCATGGCGGCGGCGTGGGCATGGGCTATTCGCTTCATGCTGGACAGGTGACTGTGGCGGACGGGACTGTGATGGCGGCCATGAAGATTCACCGTGTGCTGAACAACGATCCGGGGCTGGGCGTGGTGCGGCATGCGGATGCCGGGTATGAATTGGCACGGGAGACGGCGCGGGCACGGGGGATTCATATGCCGATGGCGGAGAAGTAGCTGTGGGCGCTTCGCTCGCCATTGTCAACATTGGCCAGCTCGTCACCCTTGCGGGCCAGGCCCGTCCGCGTGTTGGCGACGAACTACGCGAGTTGGGTATTGTTGAGAATGCCGCGCTGCTGATTGAAGACGGACGCATCGCGGCGGCGGGAACCTACGCGAATCTCCGTGAGCTGATCGCGGATGCGGCCAATGTGATCGATGCGCAGGGCCGCTGCGTGACGCCTGGCTTCATCGACGCCCACACCCATCTCGCATTCGCCGGCAACCGGGCGGCGGAGTTTGAGCAGCGCATTGCGGGAGCCACGTATCAGCAGATTGAGGCTGCGGGCGGCGGGATTCTGCGTACTGTCGCGCGGACACGCGTTGCGAGTGAGGACGAGCTGCTGACGGCAGCGCGCCGGCATCGTGACTGGATGCTGCGCGGCGGCACGACGACAATCGAAGCCAAATCAGGATATGGGCTTGATCGCGAGACGGAGCTGAAGATGCTGCGCGTGCTGCGGCGACTGGGCGACGAGGGACCGGCGCGCATTGTCCCAACTCTGCTTGCGGCGCATACTGTTCCACCCGAGTTTGCGAGGAGACGCGCAGAGTATGTGCGCTTTGTCGCGGAGGAACTAGTCCCCGAAGTTGCCGCTGCAAAGCTCGCGCGATTCTGCGACGCATTCTGCGACGACCATGCCTTCACATTGGACGAATGCCGCACAGTGCTCACGGCAGCGCGGCGTCATGGGCTCTGGTTGCGCATCCACGCGGAACAATTCCGGTCCGGCACCGGCGCGGCGCTGGCAGCGGAAATGGGTGCCGCTACGGCCGACCATCTTGAAACTGTAATGGATGAGACGCTCGCCCAACTTCGCGCGGCAGGCGTGCAGCCTGTTCTTCTGCCGGGATCTGTTTTTTGCCTCCACCGCACGGAGTACCCGCCCGCGCGCGCCATGGTGGAGGCGGGGCTGGCCATTGTGCTTGCCACCGACTTCAACCCCGGCTCGTCTCCTGTCGCGTCGATGCCTTTCATGCTTTCACTGGCTTGTTTGCAGATGGGGCTCACGCCCGCGGAGGGGTTGACGGCGGCGACGATCAACGCGGCGTATAGTCTGGGACTCGGCAGCGAGATCGGCTCGCTTGAGACCGGCAAGCAGGCGGATTTTCTGATTCATGAGTGCGGCGATTATCGGGAGCTTGCTTATTTTGTAGCTGCGCCGTTGCGACCGCGCGTGTTTGTGGGGGGAACAGAAACGCCGCAGCCATGAAAAAGGCCGGACTATAGCGGATTTCGAAATACTGTGTCCGAGGCGGTTGTCCCCGAGTGGCTTTTTCATCAAGAAAAAGCCACCTTCCACAATGCCAATTAGGCTACACAAATTCGAAATCCGCTCTAGGCTCGTGGTCTCCCACCTTTATGCGATAATGCCGCGTAAGGATGTGGCACCCGGCTTCATTTATCGCACGAGCGAGTTCAACTGGCGGGCCAGTTGGGCGCGATGCGGATCAGGTCGAGACCACCCAGGTCAAGGACCACAAAGGAAGGGGAACTCGCGGGAATTGCGACGATTCCACGCGCGGGCAGTTCGATTGGGTCGAAGTCCGGGCCTATCACACGGCCCGAACCTTCGGCGGCAAACAGGTAGGACAGTCCCATCGGCTCATCCTTGTCGGGTAGAGTTTTTCCGAGCCGGTTGCCCGAGACCACCAGGCGCTCCATTCTGAAATTTTCCACATTGATCAGGACCGTGCGATCGGCAAGCTCAGTTGCCGCAACCTTGCCGGCATTGGTTACCAGGCGCAAGGCTTCAAGGGATTTTTCGATGTGCATTTCACGCGGGCGGCCGTAGTCATACATGCGGTAAGTTGTGTCAGAGTTCTGCTGGGTTTCAAGCAGAACCGAACCGGGCCAAATGGCATGAACCGTGCCCGCGTCCACATAAATCATATCGCCGGTCTCGACAGACTGCGCGTTGAGGCTCTCTTCGAGCGTGCCATCCTGGATGCCGGCCTTGACCTGGTCCAGAGTCACTCCGGGCTTGAGCCCGAGGGCAACTTGCGCTCCGGGCTCAGCAGCCAGCACGTACCAGCACTCGGATTTGCCGCGCGGCTCGCCGTATTTTTGCGCCATCTTGTCGTCAGGATGCACCTGCACACTGAGCTTTCCGCGGGCAAAAATCATCTTGATCAGCAACGGCGAGCCGGCCGATGGCGCTGCCGGGCCCAGCAGAGCGGGGGAAGCCTGATCAAAGAGCGAGCCAAGCGTTTGCCCCCGGTGCGTCCCGCCTTCAATGAGGCAATTGTCTCCCGTGAGCCAGACCTCTCCCAAGGGCTCGATGTCCGCAACGCGGTCATACCACGGAGCCAGGTCATGGTAGCCCCAAACGCGGGTGACGAACTGAGGCTCGATGCTGAAGGGGGCTATCTGCGTGATGGAGGGCTGGCGGATTTCAGTCATATCGATTGCTCATCATTTGCCATCTTACGGATGATCGCAGGAGCAGGCAATCGGCTTTTCAGAAGCTTGCCGCCACGTGGCCGATTCGATCGCGCTGGTGCTAGTCCGCGCTGATGTGCGAGGCATCGCCGACGGGCTGGAGAGAAGACCCATGGGAACCATTGAACCACTCCACGCCGGCGCCCACCAGGGGCGCATCGTCGAGCAGAGCGGAAACTCGCAATTCGACGCCGAGAGCCCCCAACTCGTCCTGGGCGGCAGGAAGAAACAAGTGCGGGGAGCGGGAGATGCCTCCGCCAAGCACGATGACCTGGGGAGAAAATGCGGCAAGCGCGCCACGCAGAGCCAGTCCCAGATGGTGGCCAAACTCCGCGAAGGCCTCGGCTGCCGCAGGATCGACGGATACTGCCTTGGCTATTTCGGCGACTTCGCGGGCTTGGCCAGTGCGGCGCTCGTAGCTGCCGCGGATGGCTCGTGTGGAGACGGAATCTTCAATGATGCCGCCTTCATAGGGCAAATCCCAAATCTCTCCGCCGGGAGGGACGCCGCGCCCTTCCGTGACCACGCGGCCATCCACGGCAAAGGCCGAGCCGATGCCGGTACCCAGGGTGATGCCCACCGCGCGCGCCACACCATGAGCAGCGCCGGCGCCGATTTCGCCAAGCAGAAAGGCGGCGGAATCGTGCAGAAATCGCACCTGGTCAGGCAGCCAATCAAAACTGGCAGCGATCTCATGGCGCAGATCGACGCCATACAGGTAAGGCAGCTTGTGCTTCATGCGGCTCACGCCGGACTCGAAGTCGAAGGGGCCGGGAAAGGCCAGCTCCGCGCCTGCCACGGGTTCAAGCCCGATCAAAGCTCGATTGCCCAGCGAGTGAATCACGCCGAGGAAGGCATCGCTGGTCTCTTCTTCGGGATGCGGGGCGCTGATGACCGGGCCGAGGCGATAGGCGTCCGCATGACACACCGCAGCCGCTACGTGGCTTCCTCCAACGTCGTAAACAAGGACGGACGATCCGGGTTTGGGAGTCATGGAACCCTCTTCTATGATAGCGTTCTCATTTGTAGCACACGCTTAAGAACAGTTGGAATACGGGGCGAAGAAATATTCGTTGTCGGGGCGTTATTCGTGATTCGCATCACGCACCTGGCAACCCGGTTCCAGATGACGAACAGTGAAATGACACCGTAGGAAGGTCTCCGTCATGCAATTCGATTTGAGTCCGCTTCGCTCCAGTTGCCGTTTTTGCCTTCGACGCCAATTCAGCAAGCTTGCTGCTCATGCGGTCCTGGCGCTTTTGGCGCTTGTCTTTCACTCCCATGCGCTGGCTCAAACACAGGCGCTTCCGGCAGAGGCGTACGGACCTTACAACGCGACGTTTCTCATTGATGGACCGGGGATGACCAAGCCGCTAGCTCCGCCGTCGACGCTTGACCCGCGAACGGCTGGAATGCTGGACAGGCTGGGGCTCAATCAACAGGCTGCGCAGCGGGACGCGCTGGCCGCGGCCCGTGCTGCATGGACGCTTGCCTTCTGGTTCCGCTCTTCAGAGCCGCTGACGGGAACGGTGTTGCTGGCGGGAGTTGGCGATCCCTCGGCAGAAGACGGGCGTTTCATCGGCGTTATGGATAATCGACTGGCGCTTTGGCTTGGCCGGGGGCAGGAAAGGACCGGCATGATCGCAGCCGGGAGCGAACTCTCCAACACCGGCTGGCACCTGGCTGTGGCGGCGAGCGATGGGGCGACGGTGAAACTCTACGCCGACGGCAAGGAAGTTGCGACCAGCCCGCTGGCGCAGGGCGACGTTGCGCCGCGGCTGGAAATGGCGCCGGGATCGGTTGCGGGCGTGTCTAGCGGGCATTTCGGCGGCCAGATTTTCGGGCTGAGGATTTATCGTGAGGCGTTGGCGGCGGAGCAGGTGGCCGAACTGGCTGCGGAGAAACCCGAATTTCAATTGCCCACCTATGAAGAGGCTTCGCGGCGCTGGCCGGTTCAGACTTCGGGCATGGCAGGGCAGACAGCGCCGCAGGACCCTTCAACTTGGCCGCGTGGGAAAACGCCCATTCAGAGGCCGGCGGCCAAGGCCCTGGGCGCTGCGGATCTACGCACCGAGTTGGTGGGCACGAACCCGTGGAAGATTGAGGGCGGGTGGAAACTGGCTGCGGCGCCGGATGTGAAGGCTACGGGCGAGGAAATTTCAAGAGCCGGCTTTGCCGCCAAAGATTGGCTGGCGGCTACGGTGCCGGGAACCGTGCTGACCACCATGATCGATCGCGGCGTCTATCCTGATCCCGATTACGGACTCAACAATCTCGGGATTCCCGAGCGCCTGGCGCACCAGGACTACTGGTACCGCGTGGAGTTCAAGGTCCCTCCGCAGGCGCGCGGACAGCGGCTCACGCTCACATTTGAAGGCGTGAACTACGCGGCCGAGGTATGGCTCAACGGCAAAAAGCTGGGCGGATTTACCGGAGCGTTTTTGCGCGGCAAATTCGACGTGACCTCGCTGCTGGCGCAGGGTAGCGAGAATGTGCTGGCGGTGCGCGTCAGCCCGCCGCCGCATCCGGGAATCGCGCATGAGCAATCGATAAAGGCCGGCCCCGGCGAGAATGGGGGCATCCAGGTGATCGATGGGCCGACCTTCTCCGCAACGGAGGGTTGGGATTGGATTCCCGGCATTCGCGACCGCAATACGGGCATTTGGCAGGACGTGACGCTAACCGCAACTGGCGCGGTGGAACTGGGCGACCTCAACGTGATTACCACGCTGCCGAAGGCCGATCGCAGCGAGGCGGACATAGAAATTGAAGTTCCCTTGACTAACTCATCGAACGCTGAGATAGATGGACAAGTTACTGCGAGTTTTGACGATGTTAGCGTTACTAAGCGCGTCAAGCTCGATCCGGGCGAAACCATTGCTCGCCTCGAGCCGGAAGAGTTTGCGCAACTCAAGGTGCAGCATCCAAGGCTATGGTGGCCGAACGGCTATGGTAAGCCGGCGCTGCACACGCTCAAAGTTAGCGTCGCTATTGGAACGGTGAAGAGTGCGGAGCGGCAAATTGATTTTGGCATGCGCGAGCTGAGTTACGAGACTTCGCTGTTCGATGCGGGAGGCCACTTGCGCCGCGTGGAAGTGCTGCCCAGCCGGACCCATGATGGTGCCACTCCGCTGATAGATGAAACGCACGACGGCATTCGCCAGATCGAAGACAAGACTCCGAATCAATTGCCTCCGGGACAGTCGATTCCCGAGTACTTTCGGCACGCATGGGTGCATTCGCTGCAACCGGGAGCGGACGGCTCGGCATCGATTCGGCCCGTGGAAGGCGGATGGCCGGGCACCGACCTGGTGATCAAGGTGAACGGCGTGCGCATCGCCGCGCGCGGCGGTAACTGGGGCATGGACGACAGCCGCAAGCGCGTGAGCCTATCGCATCTCGAGCCCTACTTCCGCCTGCACCGCGACGCGCACGTCAATATGATTCGCGATTGGATGGGCCAGGACACCGAAGAGAATTTTTACGCGCTGGCGGACAAGTATGGACTGATGGTGTGGAACGATTTCTGGGAGTCAACGCAGGGCTACAACCTTGAGGCGCAGGATCCGGCGCTTTTTTTGAAGAACGCGCGCGACAGCATCCTACATTTCCGTCATCATCCTTCCATCGTGGTGTGGTGCGGGCGCAATGAAGGCGTGCCGCAGCCTATCATTAATGAGGGCCTGGCCGAGCTTACACGCACGCTCGATCACACGCGCTATTACACCGGAAGTTCAAACCAGGTGAACCTGCGCAACTCCGGCCCCTATCAATTCCAGCCGCTTGAGACCTACTACCGCATCAATCGCGGCTTCAGTGTCGAGTTAGGCATACCGAGCGTGCCGACGCTGGAGAGTATCGAGTCGTTTATTCCCGAGGCCGATCGCTGGCCCATCAGCGACACGTGGGCTTATCACGATTGGCACCAGGCGGGCAACGGCGCAGTCGCGCCCTTCATGCAGCACATGGAGACGGAGTTCGGCGCGCCCACCAGCCTTGAGGACTTCGAGCGCAAGGCGCAGATGCTCGACTACGCCGGGCACAAGGCCATCTTCGAGGGTTTCGCCGCGCATTTGTGGCAGCCGAATTCAGGCCGCATGATCTGGATGACGCAACCTGCGTGGCCCAGCATGGAGTGGAATTTTCTCAGCTCGGATTACGACACGCAGTCGAGCTTTTACGGAACGCAAAAAGCCTGTGAGCCGGTGCATGCGCAGCTCGATTTGACCGATGGCGCGGTGGATCTGATTAACCTGGGCGAGGCGCGCTCTTTCAAAGTTCGCGTGCTTGTTGCGGGCCTCGACGGCAAGACGATCAGCGACCAGACCAACCAGGTTGAAGCGGTCGCGAACGCGCGCACTCCCGTGGGAAAGCCGGGCTTGGACAAACTCGCCGGCGGACATACGGTTCTGGTGCGGTTGAGCGTGAGCGATGCCAACGGCGCACCGGTGAGCGACAACTTCTACTGGTGGGCAAAGGACGAAGCCAGCCTGCGCGAGTTGAACGGCTTGCCGCGTGCGAGGCTCACTGCATCGGGGGGCGTGACGAGCGTCGACGGCGAGCGCAAGGTAACGGTGAAGATCATCAACGATGGCTCGACGCCGGCGCTGCTGGTGAAGCTCACCCTGAAAGACGCCGCAACGGGCCTGCGCATTCTGCCCGCTTATTACAGCGAGAATTATGTGTCGCTGTTGCCGGGCGAGGAACGCACCATCGGCATTGCGTTTGCGGCTGGCGCTTCCAAACCTGCAATCGGGTTGCGCGGATGGAATCTTGAGGCAGAGACGATTGCCGTGCAGTAGATACGTAGCGACGGCCAACAGCGGATCGATGCTCCTAGTGAATCACCACCGGGCTACGGTGCTTGCATCCGCAGGAACGGCGCAGCACAATTTCCACGGGGAGAACAATTCTGTTGCCGGTCCTCGGCATCTCGCCGCGAGCAATGCGATCGAAGAGCAGGCTGGTGGCGACTCTGCCCATTTCCTGCGCGGGTTGGCGAACCACAGTCAGCGATGGAGACGTGCACTCCGCCATGTCGAAGTCGTCAAAGCCTGCGAAGGCAACATCGCTGGGCATCTTCACGCCCAGGTGCACGAGCGCGCTGAGGACATAGCGTGTGGCCAGGGTGTTTGAGGTAAAGATAGCGGTGGGTGCTTTTGTGCCCTTCAGCTTTTCCTTGAGAGCCTGCAGCGTATCTTCATAGGAAGCGCAACCGCAAAAGGCATCTTCCTCGAGACCGGCATCCTGAAGCGCACGGCGATAGCCAAGGAATCGAGCATTGATGGTGAACAGATTGCGGCTGAGCCCCATCAAGGCGATGCGCTTGTGTCCATGTTCAATCAGGTGCTCGACCATGCGCCGCGCTCCGGCTGTGTTCTGCACCAGCACCACGTCCAGTGAGGGATCGTCGACAGGCCGGTCAAACATCACCACAGGAGTCTTGCCAAACAAGGCACGGGAAATGCGCGACTCGCGGTTTGGTGCGGGAATGGCAACCAGCCCGTCCACGTGGCGCTGCAACATCTGCTCCGCTTCGGCGAACTCGGTATCCGGATCCTCGTTGGAGGTGGTAATGATGACCGAGTATCCATGTTCCTTGGCCACGGTCGTAACGGCGTGCGCGCAGTTGGCAAAGAACGGATCGTAGAGGTAAGGAATTATGAGGCCGATGGTGCGGCTTCTTTGTCCGCGGAACGCCCGTGCCAGTTCATTGGGGCGATAGTGCAACTGGTCGATCGCCGATTGCACTCGCTTGGTCGTTTCCTCAGACACAGGAACGGTTCCACTCAGTACGCGTGAAACAGTCATGGTTCCCACGCCGGCAAGGTGGGCCACGTCACTCATGGTGGGTTTGTGATGCGAAATCTGACTGCGAATTGCGGGCTTCGCGCGGCCAAGGGCCTGACTCTTTTGAGTGTCTTGCAAGTCAATAACTCCAGTAACATCGAGACCCGCAGGTTAATGGACGAGCGGTTCAAGGATAAGTTCGACGCGCGGCCCGAGTTGCCAAGGCAAGACCAGAGTTACTAGGTCGGTGTGAGGCTTATTGCAACCCGCCGCGCATTAGTGGCCGCATCGGCTTGAATGCCAGGGCCTCTCTATAGCGTGTCCAGTTTTGCAATGGCTGAGGTCTTCGCCGAAAGGTGCGGCCCAGTAGAAGTCCAAGCAAGAGCGGCGATTTGCAAAGGAAGCAAACAAAGTTGGAACGAACTTTAACACCTTTGTCAATGGAATGGCAACCGGCTTAACTGGCGTACGCATTTCACGCTGTCAACGAATCAAGTGACGGCTCGACGCGGCTCAGACCGCCTCGCTTTTCGGGATCGGCAAGCCATTGTTTCAAAGCGACACATTCGCCGTTCCCCTGCCGGGTCGCAGATCGCGAGATCGATCCTGGAACGCAGTGCCTTGCCTACACCGCTCCTCAGGGAGATAGCGTCAACGAAGAAGCATGATCAATCGCACGGCCGTCATGGGCCATGATCTGACGTTTATTTCGCCGGTTGATGGATGGGGCGGGAGTTCCAATGGCTTTGTCGCGACCGGCTACTGAGCGCTTGCGAGAACCTTTTGGAGCGCACGGAAGAATGTTAAGAACCGGCAGACGGACTTTCCGCTTTAAGAGTCAGACGCATGTACAAGCCCAAATGAAGGGTCGGAAGCGTGGCCTTGTCAGGATTCTCTGTCGGTCTTCCACACGTATAGATGGTCTTCGTCGCTCGATGTGGCTACGTCAATACCCTGCTGCCGCGTGGCCCGGTTCAGCGCCGCACGGATGTTTTCCTTGGTATCCGGCAGCGCCGAAAGAGGCACGCGCAGAGCCGAACCGGGGGCCAACTGATCAATGTCGCTGAGCAACTGAGCGACGATTTTCTTGTGCTTTCCATCCCGGCCCTTGGGAACATCGAGCTGCAGAACGGATTCGAATTTCATGGGTGCCGGGCTTGAGTCCGAATTGGTGCCCATTTGTATCCCTCGATGGCAGATTGACCTCTTTCGAGGAGCGTGCGCTTAACGTATGGCTAAATTGACGTAACGCTATCCTTGAAGAAAAATAATACTAACACCTTGGGCAATTGGCAACCCCTTATGAATTCTTTATTTTTATTGCGCTCCTCTTCTGAGGAGGGGTTGCTTCTCGTGATTTGCCCGTATAAACATCTGATTGCAAAGATTTAAATCGTATGAGAAAGATCTCACCCGTATGCCGAAGACCCTGCTAGCGTGGGATTTGGAGATGAATCCCCATGACCATGAAGTCCCATTTTCCAGTTGTTCCTATTGAAGAAGTTCCCTTGTCTGTGCCTACGAACGGTTCAAAGAAGCATCGCCCCGTGGTGCTGGTGGTCGACGACGAGTCCGCCATTGCAGATACCCTGGCAGAGATTCTGACGCTGAGCGGCTATGCCGCGATGCCCGTCTACGACGGAGAAGAGGCGCTTGAAAGCGCGCTCCTGATGCCGCCGGAACTGCTGATTACCGACGTGATGCTGCCGGGAATGAGCGGCATCGAACTGGCCATCGCGATCCGGCGCATTTTTCCCGATTGCAAGGTCCTGTTGTTCTCCGGCCAGGCGGCGACGGTTGACCTGCTAACGTCAGCCCGGCGCACCGGCTATGAATTCACGCTGCTGAACAAGCCTGTTCATCCCACCGACCTGTTGCGGCGGGTTTCTGAAAGTCTGGAAATGCAAATGAGGCGGTCGGCTGCGCACGTATCGTAATGCCATCCTGGTGGACACACCGGCCCGTATTCGAGAATCGGCCCAAAGCAGTGCAGGGCGCCATCATTCCTGCGGCAAGCAGTCAAGACAAGTCCGGGAAATATTGCAATAACGATCCGGAGAAGATGTTCCACCCCCGAGGCCGACAGCATCGAGATTCAAGGCGCGGTGGAATGTTTGCCTGAAGTGGCTTCCTCATTCTCGATCGCCAATTCGATCTCTTCCCAAAGATCGTCGGGCGGCTCGACGATGGGGAACAGTAGGCGGGCGGCCGCAGCGATTGTTTCCAGGTCGGCGAGCAGCGCACGGCAAACTTCGCACTCATTGAAATGCGGGTCATCGGCGACGTTCTGCCCTGAAGCAATCAGTTCCGGCAGATGGCTCTGGAAAACGGCGCAGGAAAAGTGGTTTTCACTTTGGCTCATCTGCGCGCCTCCGGCTGCGGGTGACCGCGCAGAGCATCGCGCAGCTTGAGCCGCGCCTTGTGCAATTGGGACTTGCTGTTGCCGATGGAGCAATCGAGCAACGAGGCGATCTCATTGTGCTCGTAGCCCTCGATATCGTGCAGCACAAAAATGAGCCGGTAACCGGCAGGCAGATCCTCAATGGCGCGCTGCAGAGCGAGCCGGTCGATGGCGCCGGACAGAATAAGGTCCGGAGCCCCGAAGCTGCGGCCAGGCCTTTGGTCGGGAGCCGGTTCCATGGCTTCATCCAGCGAAGTCAACTGCAGGCCCCTTTTTCGCAGATGCATCAACACCACGTTAATAGCCAATCGATGCAACCATGTGGATAAGGCGGATTCGCCGCGGAACGTTCCCATCTTGCGATGAAACTGCAGAAAGGCTTCCTGGGTCAGATCCTCAGCTTCCGCTACACTGCCCACCATGCGCAGGCACAGCGAGTAAATGCGCCGCTTGTGCAGGGCGTACAACTGCGCGAAGGCCTGATTGTCGCCGGCCTGGGCACGGGCCAGTATCTCTGCTGGTTCATCCGTGGCGGAACCATTGGGCTGATGATGGTTTGGGGATGTCGGCCCCTTCGCGGATTCTGCCTCGTGCAAGTGCGCCGCGGAAGCGCGGCTCACCGTCTGCGTCGATGATTCGGAATGAGTCATGCGAGTCCTTGGAATCAGAGAGCCAGGAATCGATTCTCCCTTTTCGGGCTTCTTCGCCGGGCCGCTTTTCCTTGTTGTTGGAGTTGGGGAAGCAGTCTCGTTGCTTGACCATCGATGTGCGACAACCACCGCGAAATTGCGCATACTAGCTTTGATGCGGCCTTAGACCTGTATGAGTTATGCTCTCCACAATTTTTTGATGGGAGGATAACTCATCGCTGGTGGAAATGCGTTGCTCGGGGAGACCCAGTTACTCCACTCCTCTTGCAGGTTCCGCACTGTGGCGAAAAAATCGCCACGTTCGAAAGACTCCACACTCTGCACCCAGCGGCTGCATCAAATTACTCTGAGCAGTAACAGGATCAGCACGATCGCGAGAATCAAGCTGATGCCACCGCCGCCGTAATAGCCCCAGCCAGGCCCAACTCGATATCCGCCGTATCCAAAACCGAAAATCAACACGATCAAGAGAATCAGAAGCAACATCGCTTTTCCCTCCTTTCGAGCTTGGATGCATTCTTTGCGGGAACAGTTGAGAGAAAATTGAGTTACTCAAGAATCTGCTATTTTGCCCTTTTAAGAATCGGGAAACGTGTATGCCCAGACAACCTTTCACAAGGGTTTCGGCGTCGAATTGTAAGTTGTCGCAGAGGGTCAGGAAATCTCGGGAGGTGTAGAGCATGCTATGGACAATCTTTGTCATCCTTCTCGTCTTGTGGTTGCTGGGTATTGTCAGCTCCTACACGCTGGGAGGATTCATTCACTTACTGCTTGTGCTGGCGGTCATTGTATTGATACTCCAACTGGTGACGGGCCGCAGGCCTGTCTTGTGACCGGCAATGAGATCCGATTGAATTTCAAATCGGATTCGGGGCAATCCTGTACGCCCATGCGCAGCAGCAACTAAACCATCCATGGAGGGAAAAGTGAACAAGGACACGGTGAAGGGTACTTTTGACGACGCGGCAGGGCGGGCAAAGCGTCAGGTGGGTGAGTGGACTGGCGACACACAAACCCAGGTTGAAGGCGCGGCCCAGCAAATCAAGGGCAAGGCTGAGAAGGCGTGGGGAAACGTGAAGGATGCGGCTCACGATGCCAACGATCGGGTCAACTCCGCGAACGACCGCGACAAGAACGAGCGGGAGCGCGTGGAACGCGACCGGCTGGCAGCGGAACGCAAGCATCACGAATCAACAGGGAACTAACCTCCACGCCAAATAATCGGCGAAAACAAGCACGCGGCTGACGAGAACTCCGAAGGATGGAGTTCTCGTTGGCCGCGACGCCTATTGGTGGGTGCTCGATCCACGAAATCAAACTCGCAAGTCCTCGCAGAGCTTCCCGAAGCATAACCAGGGAACGTCCGCCTGCTGCAAGGTCTGTATCATAGTCTCAAGCCGGAGGGCCCCGGATAGATGGTGCGAAAGTTGATGGAAGGGCAGATTGATCTGAAGGGGAACCTTGGAGCACGGCAAGAGTCGACGGTTTTCAAATCCTTCAAGCGGAGATCAATCTCGGCGGGGATTACCGTTGCGTTGCTTGCGGGGCTGGTGGCGCAGAGATATGCGGCGCTCTCTCAGCAGAGTGGCTATGAGGTGATCGATGTAGAGGCCAGAAGCCGCGACATCGTTGAACACCTCAACTCCGTCATTCAATATTATCGAGCCTCGACGCAGACAATTCAGAAAGCGGGCGAGCCGAACGACGTTGTCTATCGAGACCAGGCGGTTGAGGAGTCGACGCAAATTGCTGCCTTTGCCTTTCAATCGGCGAATGCTGAAGCAACGATGCTGCAGAAGTATCAAATTCAGCATGGAGTGCAGTCGGATGCTTCTGGCTCGGAAGAGCAGCAGAAGATGCAGGCCGCGGAAGCGAATGCAGAAAAACGAATCGAAGATCTGAAATCGCGCCAGGAGGCTTTAGAGAAACAGTTCGCCACTGCAAGACCGCGCGACATCGCGGGGCTGCAGGACGAAAAGAAGCAGGTCGAAGAGGCGCTGGATCTTCAAGACGCAATGAAAGAAGCACTGGAGAAAATCGTCGGCATGTCGGGCGCGGGCGCGGGCACTGGGCTTGCGGGCGACATCGACGGGTTGCAACACTCTGTTCCGGAGTTGCAGAGCAAGAACAAGACGCCCGCTCCTCAACTCACCATGCTGGACTCAGCCCGGTCCGCGGGCGTCACCAGTCAAGGCTCGGTTCTGTTCGAGTTACTCGAGACGCGGCATTCTCTCGATGCGCTCCTGAGTGAAAACGGGCAACTGCAGAAGCAGGCGCTGGCTCTTCGGGCTCCCATGGCCAAAATCCTGCGCAACCTCATTCAGGAGGGGCAGCAACTCTCTCAGCAACCGGCGCCGGCTGCAACACTGGCCGCGGTTACCACGCCGAAAGCGGCAGGAACATCGAGCCAGGGAACATCTGCCGGCGCTGCCCAGTCTCCGGATCCCGAAGACCTCAAGACCATCACTACCGAGTTCAAGGCGCTGTCCGCAGGCACCGTTCCGTTGAGCGAAGAAATCATTGTGCTGGAGCAGAGCCGCGCCAACCTGGCCGCCTGGAAGAGTTCGGTTACCGAGGAATATAACAGCATTCTGCATTCACTCCTTCTCAGGGTGCTGGTGATTGCGGTTGCACTGTGCCTGATCGTTGGCGGCGGGGAACTGTGGCGCCGCGCGACAAATAAATACGTGCGGGACATTCGACGCCGGCGTCAATTTCTCATCGTGCGCAGGTTTGTGGTTGGCTTCCTTTCGCTGATTGTCATTGTGTTTGGATTCGTGACGCAATTCAATTCGCTCGCGACGTTTGCCGGCTTTATCACGGCAGGCATAGCCGTGGGCCTGCAGACTGTGCTGCTGTCGGTGGCCGCATATTTTTTCATCATCGGCAGGTATGGAATCAAGGTGGGCGACCGCATCACCATCGCGGCGGTGACCGGAGATGTTGTGGATGTCGGCCTTGTCCGCTTCTACCTGATGGAGCTTGCGGGCACCGGGACATCGCTGAACCCCACCGGGCGTATCGCCGTTTTCTCGAATGCCGTGCTGTTTCAGGCGGGAACTCCGCTCTATAAACAGATTCCAGGAACGGAGTATGCGTGGCACGAGTTGATTGTGAAGCTCACGGACGCGGCCGACTACAAGATGGTCTGCGAAGCCGTGATGAAAGAAGTGCATACGGTCTACGAGGGGTATCGCGCGGTGATCGAACGCCAGCACGCGGGCGCCGAGAGCGCGATACAAGCATCGATCGATCCGCCGGTTATCGAATCGCGCCTTCAATTCACGGGCGGCTCGTTTCAACTGTGGGCGCGCTTCCCGGTGCAGTTCGAACACGCATCGGAAGCAGACGAAAAAATAATTCGGGCGCTGCTTGACCTGATTTCAAGAGGTCCGGAGATCAAGGCAGCCGTGGCTGCGACGCCGGTAATTCAGGCGTCGGTGCGAGGCTGATTGTGTGAGGGGTGTGCGAGCTTCGCGCATTGCCAAGCTCTCATTGCAGTTGCCATGGCTTTGGCTCTAGACTTGGGAGAGCAGGCAGGGAGCGGTTTGGTTCAGCTGTGCGGAATTTAGCTGTGCGGAAGTGGTGAAATGGCAAACACACTAGCCTTAGGAGCTAGCGCCGAAAGGCTTGCGGGTTCAAGTCCCGCCTTCCGCACCATTTGATTCTGCGCCGGGCCGGGCGATCTCATCGCTTTTGTGGCCCAAAGTGCGCAGCTTTGGGATGGCGTCTAAGAATAGTCTAATGCTGGAGACATGAAGCAATCCCCAGATCGGTCTCCTGCTTGCCGCCCAAAAAGCGCGCGCGGCGGCAAGCACTATTCTTCCAGATATCTCCGCATTTCAATTCCGCTCGAATCGGTCAGCACCCATTGCAGCGATCCTGCGAAGCAAGTTACTGCGTATGTGTCTTATCCTTGATCCAAGGGGACATGAGTGACGGATTCGGGGTTGTACGAATGCATGATGGCCGTAGCGCTTGAGGAAGCCCGACTTGGTTTCGAGGAAGGCGGCATTCCCATTGGAGCGGCGCTGTTCCGGCGCTCCGGAGAACTGGTGAGCCGCGGCCACAATCGGCGTGTGCAGCAGGGCGACCCCAGCGTCCACGCTGAGACGGACGCATTTCGCCGCGCAGGTCGGCAAAGGAGTTACCTCGACCTGGTGATGGTGACGACACTGGCGCCGTGCTGGTATTGCAGCGGGCTGGTGCGGCAGTTTCGCATTGGCACACTGGTAGTGGGCGAAAGCCGCACCTTTGCCGGCGGCCTGGACTGGCTGCGCGAGAATGGCGTGGAGGTGATTGACCTGGATAGTGCGGAGTGCCGCGAATTGCTTGAAGGGTACATTGCCGTTCATCCGGAAGTGTGGCATGAGGATATCGGGGAAGAGTGAAAAAGGCAGGGAACAGGGATTAGGGATCGGCGATCAAAGAGGGACCTCTCCGTCTCACAAAAAAGGGGCGTCCGCATTGCGCGAACGCCCAGTTTTTGTATGCTGCAACCAACTTGCCTGTTCCCTAATCCCTGTTCTCTGCTTCTAGAAGTCCATGCGCAAGGACATCTGGATTTGGCGCGGAGAGCCAATGGTGTGCTGTACAACGCCCAGGCCACCGGGGCAGCTGTAGAAGTTATTCACAGCGCTTGCGGTGCCGCAACCGGTCGGTAAAACCGGTGTTCCGGAGGCAGGGAAGGAATTGTAGCCAAAGTTCTGAGCTACCTCATTGCCGGGAATATCGAAGCTGCTGGTGTTTGTCAGGTTGTAAACGTCGAAAGTGTACTTCAGGTTGAAGCGCTCGGAAACTGGCAACACCTTGATCAGGGATGCGTCGGCGCGTTTCTGGAAGGCTTGGCGGAAGATGTTGCGCTGGCCGGTGGTGAAGCCGGTTTCGAACGGGTCTGTGTTGGGAATGGCGCCGCCAAAGGCTCCAGCCGGGCCGCCATTGAGCAGCGGCAAGGTGAAACATGCGGCATTCAACGCCGGTTGCCCTCCGGCCGTGATCCAAGCGCCGGAGGCGTGCGTAACCGCGCTCTTAGCCGTGCAACCCTTGGCCAGCGGAACAATCGGGTTAGTGATGCCGTCGTAGGTGGAGTAATAAATACTGCCGATGGCTCCCGAGTAATCGATGATGCTGTAGGGTTGACCGCTCTGCAGTACGGCAAGGCCAACAAGCGACCAACCGTCGACTACTTTACCCGTGAGCGCGTGCTTATTGGCGAAGTCGGGAATCTGATAGGCATAGTTGATGCTGATGACGTGGGTGCGGTCGAAGTCCGACGAGCCGTAGCCGCTGCGCAGGTTGAGAGCGTTGTTGCCGTTGTAGAACAGGCCCAGCCCGCTTTGTTCGTCGAGAGAGTGGGAATAGGTATACGATACGCCGGCCTGGATTCCGTGGCTGACGCGCTTCTCGACGTGCGCCTGCAATGCGTTATAGGCGTCCACGCCCGCAGCTCTGTAGGCGATGGACTCATCGGCATAGCCGATGTATGGAACGCGAAGGTCGTCATTGCCGCCTTCATAGTTTGCCTGATAGCAGGAGCCATCGGGGAGGGTGAGCGGTCCGTAAACCCCGGCTCCGTAGCAACTGTTGTTGGCTTCCACGGTATAACCGTAGCTGTAGTTTTGCTGGTAGGGGCTTCCCGAGAGAGCTGGATTGGTGGGCGTAGCGATGGTGGCCTGATTGAAAGGGACGGGAATCACCTGGTGGCGCCCGAGATTGCCCACATAGCCTAGGTCAATGGCCAGATCGGGGCGTGGCTGCCACTGGAAGTCCAGAGTGTAGTTGATGGTGTAAGGCAGTTTGTTGGTGCGGTCATACACGCCCAGCGAAATGGGTTGGCCGTTGTTGATTACGCCCGTGGGGCAAATTCCCGGAACGCCGCCGAAGCCGGTGTTTACGATGCTGCAGGCGTTGGGCAGATAGTTGCTTAGATCGGAGGCCTTGGGGCTGACGGGCGCTGTGTGTTGAAGGACAGTGCCATATGGATTTTCAAGATTGCCGCTCTGGGCCGTCGGTGGACCTGTGGGCGGAGTGAATCCGCCGTTTCCGCCGCATGTGGGAATGTAGTACTCGTAGAGGGACTGCGAAGACGCGGGACATACAGACGTGTTCACGAAGGGAAGCTGCTGGTTGACGCCGAAGGGACCGCCGGGAACCGTGCCGATCGCATACCCGGGCGAGAAGTAGCTGAACAATTCGCCGCGGTCGTAATACATGCCGGCGCCTGCGCGAATGACGACCTTGTTGTGGTTCATGGCGGGCTGCCATGCGGCGCCGATGCGCGGACCGATGCCCCACTGGCGGCCAGTGAGGGTTGTGTTGCTCACGCCGCTGGAGCCGTTGGCGTTGTTGCCGGCGATGACCAGGCCGGGATTGGTGATGGTGTCGGAACCAACACTGTAGCTGTATAGCTTTGGATCGAAGTTGAAAATGCGGCCGTATTTCTCGGTGAGTCCGCCGTCCCAGTCGTAGCGCACGCCGGCGGTCAGGGATAGATTGGGCGTGATCTGCCACTTGTCCTGAACATAGGTGCCCAGCTGGTTGGCGCGGTAGTAGCGGTCGGCGTTGCCTTGCAGGAACGATGTGACATAGAAACCCGTTGCCGAGCTTCCTGGGCTCACGAAGCCCTGCACGAACTGGCTGAAGTCGTCGGTGGCCACAGTGCCGGTGCCGGTGCGTTTGTCAATGGTGTTGAGCTGGGTATAGGTGTAGCTGGCGCCAAAGCTGACCGTATGCCGGCCGAGGATCCAGATGGCGTCGCCCCTGGGCGCAAGACGGTTCTGGAATACGCCGGTATTGGCAGACTGCGATTCCGCATTGGGACCGATATTCAGGAAGGTTTGCAGATTCACGCCGGTCGGCTGGTATTTGCCCAATACGTCGTAGATGGATATGCCGGGAAAGTAGTTTGACCCGAACACATTGATCGATCCAGTGCCCGCCGCGCCGCCGGGGATGGAACTGGGGCTG
This sequence comes from Occallatibacter sp., assembly GCA_050013495.1. GTDB lineage: Bacteria > Acidobacteriota > Terriglobia > Terriglobales > Acidobacteriaceae > Telmatobacter. The sequence goes on from JBEKFD010000004.1 coordinate 22,331, forward strand.
AAGGGCTGATCGTTGTCTCCCCAGTTCTTCTCGCGGATGATGCCGAGGGTCTGCGTGGTGCTGAGGTTCGACTTGACGATAAAGGTGTTGGTGATGGCAGCTACTTGCGAGCCGGAGTCCAGGTGCTCGGTGAAGCCGGGGACGCTGGAGTAAGAGTAGGGCGCAACGGTGGGATCGTGCTGGTAGAAGTATTTGAGCGCCAGTGTGTCCTTCGTGGTCGCGTTGTAATCCAGGTCGGCAACGGCATTATCCGCGGCAAACCGGCCGGTACCGGCGATGAAGGCGTTGTCCAGATGGGCATAGGTGGGGATGGTGGGGTAGATGTTATCGTTGGGCACAAGCCAATTGCCGGACTCTCCGGGAAGTGCAGGTGAGTTGAACAGGACCAGCGCGAGCGGGTCAATATTGGCGCTGGAAAGGGTGGTGCCGAAGGAGTTGTTGGCCACATTTGCAATACCTGTGGCCGAGCGGTCGTCGTTCAGGCCGACCGGAACATCCATGAACGAGTTTCCCAGCTCCGCGTCCGAGACGTGAGTGTGTTGGTAGCCGAGAAAGAAGAACAGCTTGTCCTTGATGATGGGGCCGCCCAGGGTTCCGCCTGCTACGTAGCGGTGCAGTGCTGGAACCTTATCGTAGGACGGAACGTCCGGATCCTGGTTGTAGAAGAAGGGAGCAGCGTTGATCCAGTTGGTGCCGCGATGAATGTACGCCTGACCATGCAGCGCATTGGTACCGGAGGCGGTGCTGATATCGATGTGTGCGCCGGACGTGGAGCCCTGCTGCGCGTCATACATCGACGCATTCACGCGGACTTCCGCAATCGTTTCCGGTGCGGGCGTGGGGATGGCGTTGCCGATGGAGAGATAAATGGAGGCTGCGGATTGAATTTCACCGCCGCCGCCACCGGGAACCGTCTGCACGCCCGTTGAGTTGATGACGCGCGCGGAGGACACCTGGCTGGTGCTTTTGCCGTTGAACAGATTGCTGGCGTCAACACCGTTGAGCAGGAACGAATTCGATGTATCGCGCTGGCCGTTGGCCCAGATAGGCGCATTACCCAGGCCGGAGTTTGCTCCGGTTCCGCTTCCCAGCTCGGCACTGACGCCGGTGGATTGCGTGGCCAGCCCGGTGAAGCTTCCTGTGGCTAGCGGCACGGATTCAATCTGTGCGGTGTCCATGACGTAGCCGTTGGTGGTGTCCACCGCGTTCATCAGCGGAGAAGCTTCCACCTCCACCGTCTCGCTCGTCTTGCCTATTTTGAGCGACGCGTTCACCGTTGCCGTGCGGTTTGCCTGCACGGTGATGTGCTGCGTCTTCTGCACGTCGAAACCTTCGGCCGTATACGTGAGCGTGTAGGAGCCGATGGGAAGGTTGACAAGGCTGTACTCGCCCGATGCGTTGGTTCTGACTGTGCGCGTGAGCGACGTCTGCTCGTCCACCACGGTGACTGTCGCGCCGGGAATCACGCCGCCTGACGAATCGCTAACCTCGCCGGTAATGCCGCCAAGAGTCTGCTGTGCCAGAACAGCACTACAACACAGCGCAACGACTGCCAATAGAGCCAGCAGCCGGGGAATCGATGAGGAAACGATACGCATGGAATGTCTCACGTTGCACAGCCTCGAAAATAGAGATTTCCCCAGCGGTCTCGGTGGGAGGAATCGAGAATCCCTGGGGTGAATAAAGATCGTGGAGCTGTTGTGTTAATCCCAAAAAAAAGGAAAAGTTAGTACTGTTACGAGTAGTTCTCGCTTATCGGACGGGTCTTACTAGTAATGCGGATTGCCAATAGCATACCTGTTTGAGGGGCTTATCGAAGGGGAAATTAAGCCAATTCTTATAGCGTCTTTATGCCTTTTTCCACGTTTTGCGAGCGCTCTTTGTGCAAAACGCGGTGTCAAATTTCGGCCCGGTGCACAAACGACGTATGTTTTTGAAGGAAAAAGGGCTTGCTGCATCGGCAGACCGCTCTCTTGGCCGCTGTTTTCACCATGATTGTCTGGCCCGTCTGATGAACCCGCGGCGAGTGCTCAGCACATGTCAGTTGGAGAAGGCGGCTGCTTTGCGCCGGCGCAAAGCATACCAGGCCAGTCCGGCAGCGATGTAGGCCAGGTAAATCCACGGAATGCGCGCATGAGTTGCGTCGGTTGCCGAACGCAGATCGAAGAGACAAATCAAAATCATGACCACGACGGTGACGAAGCTGACAGCCGCGACCCAATGCGAGTGCTGGCCTAGGGCGCGGCGGGCAAAGGGCAGCGCCACGGCCACCAGCGCATACGCGGTGAGAAAGCCGAAGACCGAGAGCGAGCCCAGCCAGTCGTACATGTCAGAGCCCTGAACGCCGCGTAGCGCGAGGCCAGCCGTGGCTGCCAACATGAGGCCCGCGGAGAGCGCGATGGCGGTCCCGGGCGTTCCGTGACGGCGGTTGGTGCGCTCAAGCGATTTGGGAAGCAGCCGGGCGTGGGCCATTTTCATCAACACCCGCGCCGCCGCTGTGGTGCAGGCCAGAACGCAGGCAAACATGCTGACTGCGGCGCCAAAGTCGATTGCGACGCCCAGGGCCGAGATGCCGGCCTTGTTGGCCAAAAGATGCAGCGGGCTGGTGGAGTCGCTCAGTTGCGCTGACTGGCCGCGGAAGCCGAGCACCTCGCTGTACGAACACAGCATGAAGAACACGCCAGCCAGAATTGCGCACTGGATCACGGCGCGGGGGATGGTCTTGAGCGGTTCACGCGCTTCTCCACCGAGAGTGGTGGCGCTCTCAAAGCCGACAAAGCTGAACATGGAAAGCACCAGCGCGGGGCCGAGCGCGGAAAACGTGACGCCCTTGAGCTTGAACTGGTCCATGTCGAATTGAAAGCCGAAGCGGAAGATCAGCATGGCGAGCACAATGAGGATGAGGCTGACAGAGACGACTTCGATCCACAGCATCAACTCCGCCGAGAGCTTCACGTCGCGGTATGCGATCAATCCCGCAACTCCGCAGACGACGGCGAGGGTTAGCAGAGCGGGGGGCGTCCAATGAAAAAACTGTTGCGACAAGACGCCTGCGTAATAGAGCGCGCCACCGGCCACCGAGGCGCCGGTGGCGATGTACGCCATGAGCAATCCCCACGCGGCGATCACGCCGAAGGCGGGCGGAAGCGTGTCCGCAGCGTAGGTGTAAAGAGAGCCGGGTGAAGCGGAGAGGCGCGCAAAGCGGCTGACGCAGAAGCCCACCAGCAGCGTGGCTCCGGTAGCCAGCAGGTAGACAAACCACGTAGCATTTCCGGCCAGCGCGAACACCAGCGGAATGGTGAGCGAGGGCGAGGTCGACGGCGCCATGGCTGACACCGACTGCGCCAACGTCTCCAGCGGGCCGAGCACGCCGGCGTGCAGGCCGTAGTTCTCATTGCCACTGCGCTGCGCGGACACTTCGACTGATGTGCGACCGGTCACCGCTCCGCCTTTCGCTGCATGACCCGGAGGTGTGCGGCCACCGCGATTGATTGTGTCCTGGTTGCTCTAGTCTTATGCCAGTCGAGCTTCGCGGTCAAGGTGAGCCCATCAGCACGAACCCCAATTCACCATGTCATCCTGAGCGAAGCGTACTTCAGCGGAGTCGAAGGACCTGCGTCTCGTCCGTCATTGCCGGGCGCCCATCCTTGCAACGTTCTTGTTGCAACGATGGGATACCACGGATCTCATCCGCAATCAAGTCGCCAACGTTACTTATTCGTTGCCCGTGCCTTGATCAACTCATCCAGATAGTCGGCCTTCCTGTCGTCGCGAACCAGGTGCGGATAGCGAGAGCCGTCGTGGTAGTTGATCGTTGAAGTGTTGATGAAATCATCGTTGACGACGAGCAGCGTGATTGGCTGCGATGAATCCTTGGCCGAAGCCTTGATTGCGTCCTCCAACAAGTCGTGTGTGTACACACGGCCATTGACGCCGATGACCTTCATGCCGGAAGTGATGCCGGCATGGAAGGCTGGTCCGCCGACAATCGAGTCATTTACAGCGCCGTCCTGGCCGAGTTGCAGGCCGATGGAATAAATGTCGGATGCGCCGCCGCGTCGTCCGCTCAGCTTTGAAGGCTCGCCGCTGAAGGTGACTTTCCAGCCGCCATTCTCGATGCCGCCGGTGGGCGCCTCGGGCGCGGTTGAATCAAGACGCGTATGGAAGAATGTGGCCCAGTCAAAGGGCGCGATGGCGTTGAGCGCAGCAACCAGTTCATCGAATGTGTAGGTCTTCACTTCGGGGCCGTTGTTGGCGCCACCGTGAAACGACTGGCAGAAATCGTCGATGGTCTTTTTTTCCTGCGATTCGCGATGGATGATCGTCGCAACTTCAAGCCACAACAGATCGCCTTCGTCGTAGTAGTCCGTGCCGCGCCGCCAGGTGAACCAGCCTCTGCCGCCGAAGCCGAGATAAGGTTCTGCAACCGCGGTATCCAGCAACGGACGCCAAGTGCGGCCTGGACGACCGGGCCCAAGCTGCGCGGCGATGCTCGCCAGATATTCGTGATACTCCTCAGTGCTCCAAAGGCCGCTGCGCGCGGCAAGCATGGGGCCGAGATAATCGGTGAGCCCCTCGTAGCCCCACAGCAGATCGGTCTCCATGGGCTCTTCGTAATAGGGAACAGCAAGGTCGGCGGGGCGGCGGAATTTGCCGTTCCATGAATGCACGAATTCGTGAGCCAGCAGGCCGCCAAGCGCCATTCCCGCGTCAGGCGAGATGAGCGCGCGCTCCGGCAGCCGGCTGTCGTTGGACTCATGATGCTCAAGCCCGAAGTGGGCCACATGATCGCTGAGCGTGAGCAGGAAATGGTAGTCGCGATAATGGCGCGCGCCGAACAGCTTGCCCGACTCGGCGACCAGGTTGGTCATCTCCTTCTGGTTGTCGGCGCTGATGTCGAGAGCGGTTTCGCTGTCGGCGACGAGGTCGAGTTCATGATGAATCGGCTCGCCCGCAGGTGTGATGTCGATGGAGCGATAGTATTGGCCGGCGATGATCGGCGAGTCAACAAGCAGATCGAGCGAGATCGGCTTGAATCTGATCTCGTTGCCAGATGAATTATCGACGGGCAGCGGCGTTCCCCACTTCCATCCATCGGGCAGAATGAGTTTGGCTTCATAACTCAATTGTTGCGCCGGGGTGCCGGCGGGATAGAGCACGACGTCATTCCATTCAAGCACCATGAGCTTGTCTGTAGCCGAATTGCCCTCGGGCTCAATGAAGTCGAAGTTGGCTTCGAGTTGCGCCACGCCGGCGGGGATGTCGAGATGGAAGGTGAACGCATCGAGCAGATCGCGCTTCCAGGGAATGACCTTGCCGCCGGCTTCGAATTTAAGGCCGGAAACACTGTTGATGGGGCCGTTGGGGCCGTGCTCGCCGGGAATCCACTTTGGATAGTAGAGAGTGAGCGGGCCGGGCTGCACCGGGATCACCTCGTGGGAGCTCAACAGTTTCTCCTGGGTCTTGGTGGCATCTACGGTGAGCGAGATAGTTTCAGCGGCGAGCGCGACGGAAGTGGCGAGAACCAGAATCGACGCGATAAACAGCCCGGAACGAAGGCGGCAGCGTGGCATGCGAATGCTCCTTGATGGAAACGAGGGAAGAACAGTATTCGGTCATGATACCGCTGGAGGGCTTGGATTGTTTACTCGCGAATTCGAAGACCGTCAAGACGCGCAAGCAGAAGGCCGGACGGGATTGGCGCAGCTTTCACCCGCGACCGTGTTCCACTTCCGCACGTACCAGCGCTTGACGAGGCCGCTGGTCACATACGGATCGACGCGGGCGAAGTTCTCCGCGACGGAAGGCGAGTCGCCTTTGAACAGGATGAGGGTGCCGTCAACGGGATCGGCCAGCGCTCCACCCAGGACAAGTTCGCCGCGCTCGCTGGCAGCCCAGGCCAGTTTGAGATGAGTGCTGCGGTATTCAGCACGACGGGCAACATAGTCTTCGCCGACTTCGTAGAAAAGCAGGTAATGCATGGCAGGGGACGATCCTCTCGTCGCGATGAGACATCAACTATTGGAGGAGCCGCTGTTTGGGTTAATGCAAAGACGGAATTTGATCCGTCGGGTGCCTCGGAGACCACATATCCACACGGTCGCGCCACTAGCATTTCAATTCTAAAGGCAGATTCTAAAGCGAACCAATCACTTTGTTCAACCACGAGAAATCAACTCCGGATCTGTCAAGTTACCAATGCGGGTTACTAGCATAAGGCAAGCAATTTCAGGCGGACGAGGCGCTGATCGGCTCACTGATAGCAGAACTGAAGCTAGCCGTCATGCGGAAGGCGTTTGTCGTTGACAGGCATTCTTGGGCTGGAACATAATGGCTTTCAATTCGGGCGCCGTCCACTTACTCCGCTCACAGCGATTTCCAGCTCCTCCTGCACGACGTAAGAACGATCTTCTTCGTTGAAGAGAGCGATGGAATAAGATTGGGTTGCTAATCGCCCCGCACGACACTCGATGACCGCAATAACGCGGCCGATGCTGGAGGCATGGTGAACCCTTTCATTCGAAGCATGCTGCTGTTAGTGAGCGTATCTCTGTTTCCCGTCACTGTACTTTGCCAACCGCCATCGAATGGGCCGGCGCCGCGCACCAAGTCATTCAGCGGAAATTCTGCGCAGACCGAGACCAGAAAAGGCTGGAAGATTGTTCAGGGAGATATCATTGTAGACAAGACTGCAGCGCCTGATTCCAAAGATCGCCCGCGACCGGAGTTGTTTACCGTGGCGTCTTCGCAGTCCCTCTGGCCGCAGGTCGGCGGGGTAGCGACGGTCTACTACGTGAACGCCAACGCCGGCGCAACAGATCCGACCGACGAAACCGCAAATGCAAACATCCAAACCGCGATTGACACTTTCAATGCGGATTTTCCACGATTGATTCAGTGGGTCCCCTGGGTTTCAGCCGATGGGCCTAACTATGTTGAGATCGATCTCAATGCCGGGGACTATAGCGGCGAGTGCGAGGCCGTGGAGGGGTACGAGGCAGAGCCCGCACAGCCAATGACCGGGTCGGCCCAATGCGCGGTGGGGACGATTCTGCACGAGATGGGCCACATCATCGGGTTGTGGCATGAGTTCACGCGTCCTGATCGCAATAACTATGTAACTGTGAATTATAACAATGTCATCAAAGGCTCCTGGGGAAACTTCGAGATACTTACTCAAAATGCGCAGACTCTCGGTCTGTATGACTATGCATCCCTGATGCAATACCCGCCCTATTCATTTTCGCGCAACGGCGGCCCGGTCATCGAAACGATACCTGCGGGCATGCCGCTGGGGAGCGTGGAGGGTGTGCCCGTACCTGCAACAACCGACTATTCTGCCGGAGACAAAGAAGCGATCATGCGGCTCTATGGAGCGCCTCCAACGCAGGTGATAGTAACTTCCAACCCGGTTGGGTTGCAGGTGGAGGTTGACGGGGTCATGGTGACCACTCCGCAGCCCTATACGTGGGCACTGAACTCAACCCACACATTGGCCGTGTCCAGCGGCGTGCAGACGCTGACAGGGAACATCGAAGACAGCACAACCTCGGCAACTTTTTATTACACTTATGGGAGGTGGAACGACAATACCGCGCAGAACCACACCATCACAGTCTTGCCGGGAGACGGATCGACTGGGTTTCCGGCAACTTCCCCGCAGGTTTCAACTTACTCGGCTAACTTCGTGGAACTGGTTCCGTATATTTCCACTGTTTATCCGGCGAGAACGGGGACGGTGGGTATCTCCCCGTTGCCGCAGAGCTATGCCGGGATAGGTGGAGAATTCTATGTCGCCCGTCAGCAAGCCGCACTGACGGCGACGCCTTCAATGGGCTGGAGTTTCTATGAATTCAACAACGGGCCTTTCTGGCTGCCCGGCGGTCTTGGGGCCAACCCAAAGACGTTCTATGTGCCCGACACGGGAAACCCTGTTAACACGACGGTGGAGTTCACCAACGCGCCGGTATACACGGTCGATATAACTCCTGAATCGTTTAGTGCAAATCTTTCGGTTTATGTCGATGGTGGATTTGCCTACACGCCAAAGAATTTCTCCCAGTATTACGACAGCAGCTGGACGAGCGGCAGTTCGCATACTCTTGCCTATAACTCTCCGGAGTATCCGTACAGCATCAATAGCCGCTATGCGTTCTCAAGTTGGAGCGACGCCGGAGCAGCTTCGCACACCATTCCTTCGCTGCCGGCTACGAGCACGAGTTATATTGCTACGGTAACTCCGCAGTTTGCACCGGCTACCAATTTCAACTATCCGCCTTGCGGCGGGTCAGGTTTGTTGACGCCGGCGTCTCCCACAGGCGACGGTTTTTATCCGACAGGCCAGTTACTGACTTACAGCGCCACGCCGGATACGGACTGGACTTTTGCCGGATGGACATTCGATTTGACGGGAACCACAAATCCGGCTAACTTGACTGCCGCGGACGAGACGCTGGTGTTTGCCAACTTCAATACGGTTGCCGCGCCGCTTACGCTTACCAGCCTCAGCCCGAGTTCGGCGGATACTGGCGGATCGGCTTTTACCCTGACTCTCACCGGCACGGGTTTCAGCCCCACATCGAATGTATCGGCTAACGGTTCCTACAGAACCATTACCTATGTGAATGAACAGACTTTGCAAGTGCCGATTACTACAGCCGATCTCTCCACTCCAGGCCCATTCCAAGTGTTCGTGGAGAACTTCCCAACGGGGTGGAATGGTTGCGCGGTATTCGGCTACCAGACATTCACTGTTCATAACACCAACCTTGCCACCGCAACGTCAGTTTCTTCGTCGAGTAATCCCTCAGCCTATGGAAGCCCGGTGACTTTAACGGCTACGGTAGCTTCCGCGGAAAGCAACGCTTCCGGGACGGTTAATTTCAATGACGGCATGAGCACTCTGGGCTCCGGAGTGTTAAATGCGTCCGGGGTTGCAACTTACACAACATCGGCGCTTGCAGCAGGCACGCACAGCATTACTGCCGTCTTTGGAGGCGACAGTAACAATACTGGCAGCACGTCCGGCGTGTTATCGCAGACGGTTACGCCAGGCCCAGCCACGATGATATCCCCCACCTCAGGCAGCACGCTCGGCACGTCCAATGTGACATTCACTTGGACCGGCAACGGGGGTGGGACACGCTACAACCTGTGGATGGGAACCAGCGGGCCAGGCTCAAGCAGCTTGTACGCGTCTGGTTGGCAGGCGACCACTTCCGCGACTGTGCCTAGTGTGCCGGCCAAAGGGGCAACGGTCTATGCCCGGCTCTACTCCGATGTCAACGGAGTTACTGAATACAACGACTACACCTACACCGAGGCCACCATTGGCGTGCCTGCAACGATGATGTCTCCTGGGCAAGGCAGTACGTTGGGTACTTCCAACGTGATGTTTACGTGGACAAAAGGCACAGATGTGACACAGTACAATCTGTGGATTGGACTCAGCGGGCCGGGCTCGAGCAGCCTGTACAACTCGGGTTGGGTGACTACCACTTCCGCGACTGTGCCTAGTGTGCCGGCCAAAGGGGCAACGGTCTATGCCCGGCTCTACTCCGATGTAAAAGGAGTGACTCAGTACAACGATTACACCTACACCGAGGCCACCATTGGCGTGCCTGCGACGATGATGTCTCCTGGGCAAGGCAGTACGTTGGGTACTTCCAACGTGATGTTTACGTGGACAAAAGGCACAGATGTCACACAGTACAATCTGTGGATTGGACTCAGCGGACCGGGCTCGAGCAGCCTGTACAACTCGGGTTGGGTGGCAATCACTTCCGCAACGGTGCCCAGCGTACCGGCAAAGGGTGCTACCGTGTATGCCCGGCTTTACTCGGATGTCAACGGAGTGACTAAGTATAACGACTACACTTACACGGAACAGTAGGGAAGCGGCGTCGGGCTGGCGCGTATGCCGTGGCAAATGGCAGTGCTGCGCGGGTGAGCTGGACCTACCGCATTGCCGCGAGCACCGCGTCGGCGAATTGCGTGGTCCCTGCAGTACCCCCTACATCGCGAGTAAGCATCTTGCGCTCGGCGTAGACGGCTTCAAGAGCCGCCTGCACTTTGTCGGCTGCGGCCATTTCATCCAGGTGACGAAGCATGAGAACGGCGGATTGCAGCAGGGCCGTGGGGTTGGCGATGTCTTTGCCGGCGATGTCGGGCGCGGAGCCATGCACGGCTTCAAAGATGGCGCACTCGTGGCCGAGGTTGGCGCCGGGGACGAGGCCAAGTCCGCCAACCAGGCCGGCGCAGAGATCGCTGACAATGTCGCCGTAGAGGTTCTCCAGCAGCAGCGTGTCGTACTGATAGGGATTCATCACCAGCTGCATGCAGGTGTTGTCGATGATGTGCTCGCCGTAGAAGATTTCCGGGAAACCCTCGCTCACAGTGCGGGCGCAGCGGAGAAACAATCCATCCGACAGCTTCATGATGTTGGCCTTGTGGATCGAGTGGATCTTCTTGCGACCGTGCTTGCGGGCGTACTCGAATGCGAATTTGGCGATGCGCGTCGAGCCCTTTTCAGTGATCACCTTGATGGCTTCAACAACGCCGGGGACGACTTCGTGCTCCAGGCCCACGTATTCGCCTTCAGTGTTCTCGCGGACAATGATCAGGTCCACGCCGGGCCAGTGGGTGGCCAGGCCGGGGAGATTCTTGATGGGGCGGAAGTTGGCGAAGAGATCGAACTTCTTCCGCAGAGTCACGTTGATGCTCTTGAAGCCGCCGCCGATTGGTGTGGTCACCGGGCCCTTCAAGGCAACCTTGTTGCGCTCAATCGATTCGTAGAGCGCGGCGGGGATGTATTCGCCGAAGATTTCGAAGGCTTCGGCGCCGGCGGCGAAGCGTTCCCAATTGAATTTAACGCCGGTAGCTTCAAGAATGCGAACCACTGCTTGAGTGACTTCAGGGCCGATGCCGTCGCCGGGAATTAGCGTTACTTTGTGGGTCTTCTGGTCCGACATTGATTCCCTTTCGAGCTAACAGCTAACGGCTAACTTACTTCTTTGCCTTGCTGCCACTGCGGCCGCCGAGCAGCCCTTCCAACTCTTCCTTGAATTCACGAACGTCCTTGAAGTCGCGGTAGACAGAAGCGAATCGGATATAGGCTACTGTATCGAGCCCTTTGAGGTGCTGCATGATGAGCTCGCCAACCTCGCTGGTGGTGCGCTCGCGCTCGGGGGCGTCCATCAAGAAGCTCTCCGTGGCGTCGACGATGGCTTCCAGCTTGCTGGCCGGCACGGGACGCTTTTCGCAGGCGCGGAGCAGGCCGCTCAGGACCTTCTGGCGATCGAAACGCTCGCGCCGGCCGTCTTTTTTGACCACCATGTAGGGGATCTCGTCGATGCGCTCGTAGGTGGTGAAGCGGCGGTTGCAGCTTTCGCACTCGCGGCGGCGGCGGATGGAGTCGGCTTCCTTGCTTTCGCGCGAGTCGACCACGCGATCCTGCGCGAAACCGCAATAGGGACATTTCATGCTGGATCAATTCTAAGGTACGCGAGCTGCGCCTGGGACGAAGGGATGCAGGATTGAGGGGCCGGGGCCCAGGCGGCCTCTAGCTGAGGAATTCGGCGACAGCGTCGACCACCGTTTGCTGCTCGTCTTCGCGGAGTTCGGGAAAGATGGGGAGCGCAAGCACTTCGCGGGAAGCGTGCTCGGCTTCGGGGAAGTCTCCCTTTTTGTAGCCGAGCGGCTTAAAGGCTTCCTGCAAATGGAGCGGAACTGGGTAGTAGATTTCCGAGCCAATCTCGCGGCTGGAGAGGAAGTCTCGAAGCTCGTCGCGACGGGCGGTGCGGATGACGTATTGGTGCCAGACGTGTTTACTGCCCGGGACTTCTTGTGGGAGAACGATGCCGTGAAACGGATGAGGCCCCGACTCAGCCAATCCCGCGGCGCGAAATAGGACATGGTAGCGCTTGGCGATCGCGCGGCGGGCGTGGTTCCAACCTTCGATGTATTTGAGCTTGACCTGGAGAACTGCGGCCTGAAAACCGTCCAGGCGGGCATTCCAACCGATCGCGTCGTTGTAGTAACGGCGGCGCATGCCGTGCTGGCGGAGCATTTCTGCGCGCTCGGCGAACTCGTCTGAATTCGCGGTGACCATGCCGGCGTCTCCGGCGGCGCTGAGATTCTTCGTGGGGTAAAAGCTGAAGGCGGCCGCGTCGCCGAGCCCTCCGGCCTTCATTCCATTCCATTCGGCGCCCCAAGCCTGGGCGGCGTCTTCGATCAGCTTCAGGTCATGCATCTTCCCGAGACGGGCAAAGGCCGTCCAATCAGCGCATTGGCCATAGAGGTGGACGGGCAGAATGGCCCGGATAGGCGTCGATTGTGGCGCTCTTAGAACCATTCGGACGGCCTCGGGATCGAGATTGAAGGTGGCCGGGTCAATGTCGGCCAGCACCGGGGTGGCGCCGGCGCGAAGAATGGCGCTGACGGAAGCGAAAAAGCTGAAGGGCGTGGTGACGACGGCGTCGCCGGGGCCGATTCCGGCGGAAGCAAGGGCGAGCCAAAGTGCGTCAGTGCCAGAGGAGCAGCCGATGGCGTGGGCTACGCCGAGCTGGGCGGCGGCGGCGCGCTCAAATGCCGCTACCGGCTCGCCAAGGATAAACTGCTGCGTCTGAAGGACATGATCGAGGGCCTGGAGCAGTTCCTGGTGGAGGGGCTGGTACTGGCGCTTCAGGTCCAGCATTGGCACGGGCTGGGCCGATGTGGCTGAATTTGGTGCTGCATCTGGCACCAGATCATGGTACCAGCCGGGAGATTTCTACGTCCCACACGACGTGCGAGGACCTTGCCTCATTAAGATCCGCGGCATCCCACCCTGGGCGGAAAAGCAAGAACCCGCCAAGGGTGGGCGCCCGGATATTCGGGTTGGACAAAGGACCAGTCCCTGCGCAAAAAAGGAGATTTGCGGAGCTTTACGGTACTTCCAGATGCGGCGCTTTTGGGAAAGCGGAGCGGGCGCGGAGTTGAAAAGGTTGGGCAATCGTTCTATTGTTGAGCCATTGCGGGAATCGGCGGCGACCGGGTTTCGGGAGCCGTGCCCGCGGATTTGTTTTTTTCACCAAGAACTTGCATCTCAACATTGAAAAGAAAGTGGGAGATCGGCACATGGAGAACAAGCCGGCACAAAATATTCAGGACACATTCCTGAACACTGTCCGCAAGGACAAGACCCCTATAACGATCTATCTGGTAAGCGGCGTCAAGCTTACCGGAAAAATTCGTTCTTTTGACAAGTATTCAGTGCTTCTGGAGAACAACAGCCAGGAGCAGTTGATCTTCAAGCACGCCATATCGACGGTGGTCAGCAATCGGAGCGTGATGCACACGGAGCATCGTCCGATGGCCGTGCAATCGGGAATCGGCCCGACGCCGGTGGCGGCTGTATCGCCAGCGACCGCGGAGACGCGATAGCCCGCGGGGAGCGCTCTCGATTGACGTTTAGTGAGAGCAGGACGGCTGGCTCCGGGTTCAAGCCGGATGGCAAACCGGGTTCCCCGGAGACGGGTCTTGGTCTCCGGGGTGGCAAGCTGGAGCGTGCGGTTCTGGTGGGCGTGGACCTGGCGCGGCCTGGCCATGGGAAGCTGAACCGGCTCGGGGGCGTGGGCGGAAGCCGCGCAGGCGTTGCAGGCGCGCGCGATGCGGGACTGTGCCTGGACACCGACCGGGCGTTCGCGGACGAGCTTGTGGCGAACGGCGCGGATATCTCGAATCTCAATTCCGGCGGAGCCCAGCCAGGGCGGCCAGATTCGTACGCCTCGACGGCTCTGAATGCGGAGGAGTCGCTTGCGGAGTTTCGGGAGTTGGTGGCGAGCGCGGGCGGGGTGGTGGCTGCGGAAGTGATGCAGCGGCGTGCCAAGCTCGATCCGGCAACGCTGATCGGCGCAGGCAAGGTGGAGGAGATTGCAGGTGTTGCGGCCTCCACAGAGGCTGATCTTGTGCTCTTCGATCACGACCTTTCTCCAACGCAACTGCGCAATCTTGAGGCGGCGCTGCCTTGCCGGGTGCTTGACCGCACGCAGCTTATTCTCGATATTTTTGCGCGGCACGCGCGAACAAGCGAGGGCCAGTTGCAGGTGGAGCTGGCGCAGCTTGAGTACATGCTGCCGCGGCTGACGGGCAAGGGCAAAGCCATGTCGCAGCTGGGCGGCGGCATCGGGACGCGCGGTCCAGGCGAGACCAGGTTGGAGACCGACCGGCGGCGGATTCAGGCCCGCATAGACCATTTAAAGGGCGAATTGGACGCGGTGCGCCGGGTACGCAAGCAGCAGCGTCAGCGGCGCGAGGCGGTCCCGGTGCCGACGGTGGCGCTGGTGGGCTATACCAACGCCGGGAAAAGCACGCTGTTCAATCAGCTTACGGGCTCGCATGTGCTGGCCTCTTCGCGGATGTTTGCCACGCTGGACCCGAAACTGCGGGCAATTGAACTGCCCAGCCGGCGCAAGGTGCTGCTGTCGGATACTGTCGGCTTCATTCGCAACCTGCCGCACACACTGGTGACCAGCTTCCGCGCGACGCTCGAAGAAGTTGCCCAGGCCGAGGTGCTGCTGCACGTGCGGGATGCGTCTTCGGCGTATGGCGAGGAACAAAAAACTCAAGTCGAGAAGGTTCTGGGCGAGCTCGATTCGCTGGCCAAGCCGCGCATCGAGGTGCTCAACAAGATCGATCTGCTTGGCGAGCATGAGCGCGAGGGTCTGTTGGCGCGGGCGCCAAGCCAGACAGGGCCGATAGAGGTGGCCGTTTCGGCGCAGACGGGCGAGGGGATGGAGGCGCTGCTCGCGGCTCTCGACCGGGCGCTGCACTCCGATCCGGTGGTCGAGGCGGAGCTGCGCGTACCACAGCAGGAAGGCGGGGTGCTGGCGGCTGTGGAGGCCGGGATGGTGGTGCATAGCCGGGAATACGAGGGCAATCTTGTGCGGCTCAAGGTAAGCGGCCCCGCTTCGCTGATGGGGCGGCTGCGTAAGTACCGCGTTCGGGGCGAGCGCCAGGAGACCGAATGAAACCCGGTGAAGGCGGCCAGGGCCGCACGATCACAACGCTTTCCACTCGCGAGGTCTATCGCAACCCGTGGATGCGGGTGCGCGAGGACGAGATTCTTCGCTCGAATGAGAAGCGCGGCATCTACGGGGTGGTGGAGAAGGAAGACTGCGCCATCATTCTGCCCATCGACAAGGGGCGCGTGTGGCTGGTGGAGCAGTTTCGCTACACCATCCAGGAGCGGGCTATAGAACTGCCGCAGGGCGGATGGGAGATGGAGGTTGAGAATCCCGAAGAGCTGGCGCGCGGCGAACTGAAGGAAGAACTGGGGTTGATCGCCGCGGAGATGACCTATCTAGGCTGGCTTTGGATTGCCTACGGGTTCACGCGGCAAAAGCATCACGTGTTTCTCGCCACAGGGCTGACGGAGACGGAGAAAGACCCGGACCCGGAGGAGCACGACCTCCAGGTGCATTGCGTTGCGGTCGAGGATTTCGAAGAGATGATGCTCGATGGAACCATCCGCGACAACTGCACGCTGGCGGCATGGGCACTTTATCTGCTGTGGAAGAAGCGTCAGCCGCGCTAAACGGGATGGAATTTCTTGAAGGCGCGAATCGTCAGCAGAATGAAGATCACCAGGATCGCGGCCTGCGTGAAACCGAAGCCCGGAGAAGCCTGTGTCGGCGCTATCGAGTGGAGCGCAGGCACCTTGGCGAACGACTGCGCCACAAGCACGAAGAAATTGAAGTAGTAGGCGAGCATCACTGTAACCACATATGTCCCGCGCCAGGGGCCGGCAAGTTTCTTCACATAAAGCGCCACAATGGCCAGCACCAACACGATCATGGACAGTATGCCGAGGATAATTCCCGGCGTAATGCCATTGAATGGATAGAGGAATCCTGTGAGGCTGGTCGCAACCGTGGTAACCAGAAAGAGCGAAGTCAGAATGCTAAGCCGTCGCGATGTGAGCAGTCCGTAAACAATGAATATTCCGGCGCCTAACCCAACCAGACTCAGGAACACGTGGAGGTAAGTAAACTGCACCAAACTCAAGCCTAGAATCATGGATTTGTCCTTTCATGGACGGTGGTGCTGCATAGGAATTGGCAATGTGTCCGGGGTGAATCGGAATGCCTCCGCCGGGGAAGAACAGGGGCGTCCGCGTGGAGTTCTGTCGTGCTCAGCTTGCGATCTTGGTAAGCAGGCGCTCGACTTTCAGATCGAGTTCCCGGGCGACTTCAAGCGCCGCCAGATTACCATACGAGGCCAGATAACTGGCCATGCGGTCATAGGAAATGTGAACGCCGTCCGGGCGCTCATCGATGAGGACCGTCACCGGCGCGTAGGAGGCTGCGTCGTGCACGTGCTCAGCCATCTGTTTCATGATGAGGGGATTGCCGAAGACGATGCGCAGAATCTTCGGCGCGCCCGCCCCCTTTTCTTTGGACAGAATCTGCCCCAGGTTGAAGCGCGCGAATTCCATGAAGCCGGAGGGCCCGATGGCGGCGTGGACCACGTGTTCCAGCTCCTGCCAGGAGCCGGCTTTCATGACATTCATTCCGAACTCGCGCATGTCGGGATGGCCCAACGCGGCGTCGAAAGCCGCAACAATATCCGAAAATGGATTGTAAGAGACGATGCTGAAGCGCTCAACTGCGATTTGACTGAGAGGCATTGGCCACCTGCTTTGGGGTTTGGATGTTCATGGCAGGGGAACTGGCTTCAATATAATCGGATTCCAGGCCGGCGTCGCATTCGCTCGGCGGCTAATGGAAGTGCTGGGGATCAGCGGGAATGTGGGATTCCGGCGGCTCGTCCGGCTGCAAAACAAAGCTGTCGGAAAACGCCAGCCTCAAAAAGGGTCCGTCCGCCGGTTTCTCGCAGTATATCTTCCACCAACGTTGACACGGTCTTGTAGGACTTCATCATCGCAGGTACGGAGTATCGCCCATTTCGCGACTGTCGCACAAAGGCGTTTCCGAGTTCCCGCATGACCCCGCCGGCTGTTCCATCATGGACGTTGACATCCGTTCCGCCCAAGTCGCTGAGTGATTTCGCGACCCTGCGCTGCGTGGTCTCAAAAACAAACCAATTTTCAGCTAGAGAATCGATCTTTGCGGATGCAACAGCGAGTCCCAACTCGAATGGCATGTTGAATCGAGGCGTTACAAATGGAGCATTCCGGTCCAACTCAACTCTGGATAGATCGTGGATTGAATAGCGGCAGCTCCGGATCAAATCCAGTATTTTCCCTAATCTGTCCCTCCCACCAGGGATTTCGATTGTTGCCCGAGGCCGAAGTCCGAGATGGGTCAATCCGGAGATATAGGCGATATATAACCGCTTGAAGTTGTCGTCGTAAGGGATATTGAGGAAGACCGTGTTACTGTCGGTTTCAGGCGATTTTGCGCGAACGGCTTGTTGTCTTTCTCTCCGTCCTCGTTACCCTCTTGGTATCTTTTTTTGCCGATCCGGAAAGACTCTTGAGGGCATAGGATGTCGGCCGGTGGGAGGATTTCTCGTCTACGAGACGAATGAGAAACCGCTGCCTGGCCTTCGTCAAGCCCAGTTTCTTCCCGAGTTCGTCCAAGGTCGGCATTGGAGTCTTGATAATTACAGAGCGCGCCATAGGAAATCAGTATACCGCCAATCTGATTTCGAGGAGAGGTATTTCGCCGAGACTTCACGGTTGCCAGTCTCTAGCGGGTTAAGCGTCAGCGGCTTATCCGCGTTCTTCAATCGGGATATACGGCGAGGGATACTCGGGGCCGATATATTCGGCGCGGGGGCGGATGAGGCGATTGTCGTCGAGTTGTTCGATGACGTGCGCGGCCCAACCGGAGATGCGGCTGATGGCAAAGATGGGCGTGTAGAGATCGATGTCGATGCCCAGCGTGGCGTAGGTGGAGGCGGAGTAGAAATCCACGTTCGCGTTGAGCTTTTTATCGGCATTGATGTAGAGCTCGATGGCGCGCGACATTTCAAACCATTTGGGCTGGCCTGCGTCTTTGCCGAGCTGCTCGCTCATGCGGCGAAGGTGAGTGGCGCGGGGATCTTCGGTCTTGTATACGCGATGGCCGAAGCCGGAGATCTTCTGCCGCGCGGCGAGCATGCCCTTCACGTAATCCACGGGATCGGCGCCGGCCTTGTCGATTGCATACAGCAGGCGCATCACGGCTTCATTGGCGCCGCCGTGCAGCGGGCCCTTCAACGCGCCGATGGCGCCAGTGACGGCGGAGTGAATATCGGAAAGTGTGGCGGCAATGACGCGGGCGGCAAAGGTGGAGGCGTTCAGCTCATGGTCGGCGTGGAGAATGAGGGCGACATCGAGGGTGCGGGTGGCCGTTGTCGACGGCTTGACTCCATTCAGCATCCACAAAAAATTGCCGGCGTGGGAGAGCGAACGGTCCGGCGGAATAATCTCAAGTCCCTTGCGGATGCGATCGTAAACGGCAACGATCATGGCGATTTGCGCGGTGAGATTGTAGGCTTTGCGCACGTTGGCGTCGTGGGTGTTGTCTTTCTCGTCGGCGTCGTAGAAGCTGAGCGCGGAGACGGCGGTGCGAAGCACTTCCATGGGAGTGGCCGTGGCGGGAAAGCTGCGCAGCAGGTCGACGATCCGCTGGTCGAGCACCCGGGCCAGGGCCAGTTGCGACGAGAACTCACGCAGCTCCAATTCGTTGGGCAGGATGCCGTTCCAAAGCAGGTATGTGCATTCCTCGAAAGTGGACTTCTCCGCCAATTCGTGAATGTCGATGCCGCGATAGGAGAGCACGCCGGCCTCTCCGTCGATCCAGCAGATTCCGGAGTTGGCGGCAACAATTCCTTCCAGACCCTTCCCAGCAACGGCAGTCGGCATAGCGTTCGAAGCTCCTTCTTAAAACGGCGATGATGGCGATGAATGCGGTCGAAGCAGCGGTGACACGGCCTGGATGAAGGCCCGCGCGCGAAGTGCAGTAATGATGTTTATATCGCAGGGATTGGGCGCTTGTCACGGAGGGTGGCGCGCGGCGGGGAGCAAATGGCGCGTTTTTGGAATGGACGCAGCGGAGTTGTCCCACTTGTGCCCCGCCGCGCATGCCCATGATTCGGTAACCAATGTAAGATGGGTCTGCGTCGGCGGGGCGGCGTTTTTTCCGCACGCGCCGGGCTGGTTCGGTATTCTGTTGGGGTCCCTCGGGTGCGCGGAGCGAAGGCCGCGAGGGTGATCCGTGTGCGACGAAACTCCGCGAAGAAGCAAAGGAATTTGAGCGGGAGAATTCTCCCTGGCGGCGTCTAACTTCAACAGGGAGCCGCGAAACCCCAGGGGGCGAGCCGTCCCAGGCGGACTTGAACAACTGTTACCCGGCGGCGAGCCAGAGAAAAGAAAGGGACACCAATGAGTGATGAAGTCGTTGAAGAGACTCCGAGGACTCTTGCCCCGGGAGCGTTGCTGGCAGCAATTGCAGTCACGATCCTGCTGGGAATAGGCGGATTGATCTGGAGCTATAACCTGAGCGGCAAGCTGACCAGCCAGCAGCAGGAACTGGCGGATGCCAAGGCGCAGAACGTGAAGCTGGACGCGCAGTTGCGGGAAACCGATGAGCGGCTGAACGTGGCCACCGATGAGTTGAAGACCTCGCTGGGCCTGACGCAGAAGCAGTTGGACAACCGTGCCCAGGAACTGCAGGCACGCGAGCAGAAGGTGGAAGCCAATGCGGCTCGTCTGGCCACGGCGCAGCAACAGACCGCGCAACAGGTGACAGCCGTCTCCAGCGCAGTCACCGACGTGAAGACCGACGTGGGTGGTGTGAAGACCGATGTGGCCAAGACCAAGAGCGACCTGGCCGATGCGGTGGGCCAATTGACCTCAATGAAGGGCGACTTGAGCAGCCACAGCAGCCTTATCGCGCGCAACGCCGAGGAACTGGAAGTCCTGAAGCACAGGGGCGACCGGAACTATTACGAGTTCACCCTGGTGAAGGGACAGAAGAAGCCGGTGGGGACCGTGAGCCTGGAACTGAAGAAGGCGGACGCCAAGAAGAGCAAGTTCACCATCGTGGTTTATTCCGACGACAAGGAATACGAGAAGAAGGACCGGAACCTGAATGAGCCGCTCCAGTTCTACAGTGGCAAAGATCCGCAGTTGTTTGAGATTGTGGTGAACTCGGTGAGCGCAAAGAACACGATTACGGGGTATTTGACCACGCCCAAGGGCGCGCCGGTGCCTCCAACTACTGGACGGTAATGGGGACGTGGGGCACGAGTACAAGGTCGGGCTGATACTGAATGCCGAAACTGAAGTTCAGGTCCTTCCGAGCGCCCCACTGCTCCTGGGTAAGACGAAAAGCCGAGACGATGGTTCCCTCGATGGTCTGTCCGGGCTCGATGGTTGACTGAGGCGAGAGCGGCTTTCCGTGCGGTACGGGAATCTCAGGATAGGCAAGGAACACGCGGTTGTAATCCGATAGCGTTGCGGCGTAGCTGGAGTGAATGCCGTCGTCAAGCGTGGCGTTGGTCATCGCGTTGTGCAGGAACACCGGATTCTTGCTCTGGTTGTGCAGCTTGACCAGGGCAAAAACATACACCTGATCGAAGGCCTCCTTGGCCATGGGCGCGCCGTTGGCGTCAAAGCCCGAGGTCTCAGTGTGCTGCGGGTGGACCCAGATCTGCTCAATCTCTCCAGTGGCCACAGGGGGTTTTTGCCCGGTGATCACATACACGGCGATGGCCGCGGTGACGATCACGCCGGCCAAAATGCTGGCCCAGAGAACATGGCTGGAGCCTTTTGTGAGTTCCTCGCCACGCGCGGCGTCGTCGAGATCCGGAGATTCCTGCTGAAGTAGGCTCATCGCGCCTTTATCTTATCTCCCCCGGCATCGAACATGACATAAATTTCGTACTGTCCGGCGCTGCTTTTCCCATTCTTTCGTGCCGGAGCACAGGTGACTTTTGGCCGGGGGCGCTGCGCCAGGCGGCTCCTGCACTGGCCGCCCTGTGGTAATCCTCCTGCTGTTTTGCTACGCTGAAGGCTGAGCATTGGGGTATCAGTCATGATGATAGAGATTCAAAGGCCCGAGCTCGAAGCTCTCATTCGCGAACGGATGAGGAGCGGCGCATATCATGACGTCGAGGACGTCCTGATGCAAGCGCTGAAATCTTCGCCGCTCCCTGGGAGAGAAACCGCGGGCAATGGCGACAAAGGACATCCCGCTATGGGTACTGAACTTGTGGCGGCGATACAGTCCTCGCCCTCGAAGGAGTTATGTCTTGACCTCAGCGGGGAGCGCACTGCTGTACCCGAGGCAATTCCGCAGCGGACTGTTGCTGAGGCCGTCGAAAGCATTCGGGAACTGCGCAAGGGCAACAGCCTTGGCGACCTCAAATTAAAGGATCTGATCCATGAAGGCCACAAATACTGATGGCGACGTTTATTGCGGACGCTTCAGTTGCGCTCCCTTGGTGCTTTCCCGACGAAGCGGATCCTTGGACAGATAGCCTGTTGGATCGTCTTCGTGGTGGAGACAGGATTGTGGTTCCGGCGCACTGGCCGACGGAGATCTCCAACGGGCTGCTTATGGGGCTTCGCAGGAAGCGCATTCAGCCTGGACGCCCAGAGCTGTTTTGGGACGACTTGGCAGTTCTTCCAATTGATGTGGAACCGCCACTTACTCCTAAGCAGGCAAAAGAGGCTCTCACGCTGTGCCATCTGCATGGGCTGACTGTGTATGACGCAGTATATCTTGAACTGGCGAAGCGAAGAGAATTGCCACTTGCCACTGTGGATGGCGCGCTCCTGAAGGCTGCGCGGCTCGAAGGAGTGGCACTCGAAGCGCCTCAACCATAACGCAAACGGATCGAGCCATAATCCCCGAGGCTTTCGGTCAAGAATCTTGATTGAGACTCGCCCCGACCGGGGACGCGGAACACGGATCCAGCCTTCTAACGGTCAATGAGGGTTTCCAGTACTGTCTTCAGCGCCACCGATCCCTTTCGAGTTCCGGCCTGGCCGCCCTCGAAATCAATCCAGCCTTCGTTGAATCCATCCACCATCCGAATCCTCGGTTCCGGGTTCTTCATTCCCTGCGAGCGAAACAAGGAATCCCAAGTCTCGCGGGGAACGGATTCCGTTCTTACCGGGCGGCCAAGCAGATCTGAGAATGCGGCGGCAATTTCATTCGGCGTCACGCGCTCTGGTCCTTCCAGTTCGACAACTCGATGGCCATTCCATGTCTCCTGAAGCAGTTCGGCAGCAATCATCCCGATATCGGCTGTCGCCACCATCGGCACCTGTTTGTCGAGAGGCTGAAGGAAGCTGGAAATTACGCCGATCTCGCGCGCCGGAGCGACGTCCCAACTGCAGTTTTCCATGAACCATGCCGGACGAAGAAATGCTATGGGCAAACGCACCTCTCGCAGGGTGTCTTCGATAAGCGAGTGCTGCGTGAGCAGGTTGGTCTGCGTGGCCTGTGCGCCGATGGTTGAGAGGTAGACAACTCTGCCGGGCTGGGCGGTTTGAAGAGCGGACTTCAACGTGGCGGCGGTTGCCAGCGCTTCGGGAAAGCCGGGGGATGGATCGAAAACCGGCGGAACAAGAATGAAGACGGCTTCCGCGCCCGCAAATGCCGCCGTCATGGTTGAAGCGTCGCCAATATCGGCGATCGCGATTTCGCAGCCGGAGTCGGCCCAGGCCTGCGCTTTGCGTGCATCACGCAACACGCCACGGACAGGCTGCTTTGCAGCCAGAAGATGCCGCGCTACCACGCTTCCAACGTTTCCGGTGATTCCAGTTACTGCGATCATTTCTTAATCCTCCGTTACTCAAGGGATGACGAACCTCGGCCTCGGATTCCGGCTCCTTTCCGCGGCGAATCGGAAGGGCGGAGTGAGGATTGTCCTTATCGGGGCCGGAGAGCGGCAATGAATGCGTCGGCTTGGAGCGTGTTCAATACGTCCCCCGGCCCCAGCCAGGCGCGCTTCAATTGGCGCAGGCCGTACTCCATCTTGCCCAGATTGCGGGCGTCGTGGGAGTCGGAATCGATAACGATCTTGCAGCCGAGTTCTTTGGCAAGGCGCAGGTCGCGGTCGTTCAAGTCGAGGCGCTCGGGGGCGGCGTTGTGCTCCACGGCGACTCCCAGCTCGGCGGCGCGGCGCAGCACCAGGCCCAGGTCCAGCGCGAAGGGTTCGCGGCGCAGCAGCAGCCGGCCGGTGGGATGGCCGAGGATGCGAACGTATGGATTCTCGATGGCGCGCAGGATGCGGGCGGTCATCTCTTCGCGGCTCTGGGCAAAATGACTATGAACGCTGGCGACGACAATCTCCATCTGTGCCAGGACCTCGTCGTCGAGGTCGAGGGCTCCGTCGGCGAGGATGTCGACCTCGATGCCGGTGAAAACGCGGATGCGGCCTTCCATCTCGGCGTCCACACTTCGTATAGCCGTCACGTGCGCAAGCGCCCGCTTCTCATCGAGCCCGTTGGTCATGGCCAGGTTCTTGGAGTGGTCGGTGATGGCGATGTAGCTGTAGCCAACCGCCAGGGCGGCTTCGGCCATTTCGCGGATGGTGTTGTGGCCGTCAGTGGCGTTGGTGTGCATGTGCAGGTCGCCGCGGATATCCGATTGCTGGATGAGCCGCGGAAGGGTGTGGTGTGCAGCGGCTTCAATTTCGCCCAAGTTCTCGCGCAGTTCTGGTTCCATCCAGTCCATGCCCAGGGCGGCGTAGATTTCTTCCTCGGTAGCCGCGGCCACGACTGACTCATCGTCGAGCCGGGCCAGCGCCCACTCGCTGAGCGTGTAACCCATTTTGAGAGCGCGCTGGCGCAGAGAGACATTGTGCGCCTTGGATCCGGTGAAGTATTGCAGGGCGGCTCCATAGGATGCTGAAGGGAGCAGGCGGACGTCGACCTGCATCGCATTCGATAGATAGAAGCTAACCTTGTTGTCGCCTTTGGCGATGATGCTCTGTATGCCGGGATAAGCCGCGACGTATTCGACCGCCACGGCGGTGTGGTCGGGCATGCAGGCGGGGCCGGTGACCAGCAGATCGAGGTCGCCTTCAGTTTCGCGGCCACGGCGCAGCGACCCCGCCGGCGTAACGCGCTCGATTCCATCAAAAGCAAGCAAATAGGCCGAGATACGCTGGGCAGCGTCTTCGGCCACGTCGATGCGGTAGCGCCCCACGCTGCGGCGATAGTCGTCGATGCCCTTGCGTAGCTTTTCGATTTGCTTCTCACCCATGCGCGGCAGGCCGGTGAGACGCCCGGATTCGATGGCCTGGGCGAGCCCGTCGATGCTGGCGATCTGCGCCGCGGACCAGAGCAGCGCGACGGTCTTGGGGCCCATGCCCGGAAGGTTCAAGAGTTCAAGCAGTCCAGCCCCGTACTTGGCCAGCAATTCATCGCGCAGGGGAAGCGTTCCGGTGGCGGCAATCGCCTGGAGATTTGCGGCCATTCCCTTGCCGATGCCGGGAATTTCCAGCAGGCGGGCCGTCTCCGCGGCGGCTGCTGTCAGGTCAACGGTGGTTTGCTCGGCGGCTTCCGCGGCACGGCGATAGCTGCGAATGCGGAAACTGTCGCCGCCGTCGATTTCCAGGAGGTCGGCGGTCTCGGAGAGAAGACGCGCCATGGTGGGGTTGTCCATTGCCGAAGAGTATCAAAAGGCAGGGATCGGGGAACAGGGATCAGTAATCGGGAGTCAGCGGTCAGGGCAGGCCATGCCGTTCATCGATTTGTGGGTGGCCAAGGTGCTTTGGACACACTTGAAGCGCGCCACCGGCTGGTGGTCTTGCGGACTCTACGGTAGCTGCGCCCTGCCTATGCTGCGCTGTGGGCGGCATCCTTGAAGCGGATTACGGCGTCCGCCTGGGGACCTTTCTGACCCTGGACGATGTCGAATTCAACTTCATCGCCCTCTTTCAGCGTCTTGTACCCGTCCAGTTGGATCGATGAGTAATGAACGAATACATCCGGCCCGTCATCGCGTCCGATGAATCCGTAGCCCTTGGCGTTGTTGAACCACTTGACCTTCCCTTTGTACTGAGCCACAGGCTCCCTCTTTCTTTGCTTCGTGCGAGGAATCCGGAAAGTGAGAGGAATCACCGCCGGTATACGATAAGACGCCAAAATTGCGGGAAAGGTTGAATTAATCTTTGGAGATTGATTTCACAGGGTGGGATGGGGCGGTGCGGGAAACCGGCCCCAAAACGGAAATCCTTTAAATAGAAGGCTCAGCGATTTAGAGGCCACATCTGTGCAGTTTTACTCATCTATTTTTTACGCCTGCCACCGTGGAGCCGGGCGTAGAGCAGGACGCTGGTGAGCGTCTTGCCGTCCTTGATGGCGCCCTTCTCAATCATCTTCAAAACGTCGGAAAGCTTGACCAGGCGGAACTCGATCTCCTCGTCGTCTTCCGGATGGGCATCCCCGGCGACCAGGCCCTCGGCGGTGAAGACTTTCATGGATTCGCCGAGAAAGCCGGGGCTGGCGTAGTACTCCACCAAGGGCTTCCACTTTTTTGCGCTATAGCCGGTTTCCTCGGCCAGTTCGCGCTTGGCTCCGGCCAGGGGGTCTTCGCCGGCGTCGAGCTTGCCGGCGGGCAGTTCCCAGAGGTATTGGTTGGCCGCGTGACGGTATTGGCGCTCGATCACGATCCAGGGATTCTTTTTGCTTTTAGAACTGTCGATGGCCAGGATGACGACGCTGCCGTTGTGGCGGATGACGTCGCGCTCGCTTGGTTTACCTCCAGGTTCGAGGAGTTTGTCGTGGAGAATGCGAAAGAGCGGACCCTGGTAAACGACCACGGAACTGAGCAACTGGGCAACCTCGACCGCTGGCGCCCCGGACGCATTGACTGGTTTCTTAGCTTTGCGCTTGAGGTCCTTCGCAGGCTTTGTTTTTTGGTTCTTTCGCGCGGCGGGCTTGGATTTCGCGGCGCTCTTTTTGAGGTTCTTGTTGGGTTCGGCGGCTTTCGCGGCTTTCGTTTTTCCTGGCATTTTTCGTTTCTCTCCTCCACGCGCTGTCAGGAAAAGTATACGCACTGCGTTGGGGCCGGGCTGAGCACAATGTGGCAGAAGTGCATCGATTGGATGCGGCGTGGCATCCTTAACAGAGCCTGATTCCGTTTGAGTATGTGGCCGTGCAGATGCCGGGGGGTGCGCGGGCCGGGATGGAATACTGAGAAGCCAGCTTCCAGGAAGAGAATCGATTGCTGACCGCAGATTGCTTTCCCATTACCGTGGCGCCGGGACTGCACCGGCTTTTTCTGGACTTCTGTGCAGGTGATGCGGCTGCGGCCAAATTCTATGCGTCGCTACCTCCCGATGCGAGCTGGCAGGCCCGTCCTTCGCTGCCGGCTCACTGGCCGGAGCTGGTAAGGCTGCTGGAAGAGCAGAATCCCGAGTCTGTTGGATCAGCCGGCGCGAAGGCACTCGAAGCGCTGCGCAACGGTGCTGGAACCGTGGTCACCGGGCAGCAGGTGGGTTTGTTCGGCGGCCCGCTATTCACACCCTTCAAGGCTGCCACGGCGATTGCTCGGGCGCGCCAAGCGAGGTCCGCGGGACGGCCTCACGCGGCCATCTTCTGGCTGGCCAGCGAAGACCACGACTTTGCCGAGATCAACCACGTGGTGTTTCCCGAGGGGCGTGAACTGCGCAAGCTGGTCTATGAAGAATCCCCCGCTGCAACGCCGCGTCCAGTGGGCGGCATTGAGCTGGACGAGCGCATTACGCCGCTGGTGGATGAGGCATGGGGGCTGCTCGGCGGCTCAGATGCGATGGAAGCGCTGGCGGCGGCCTACCAGCCGGGACGGAGCTTCGCTCAGGCGTTCCGGGATTTCTATAAGCGTGCGTTTGCCGCGCAGGGGCTGCTGGTGCTGGATGCGGGAGGGCGCGCGATTCACCGCATCGGAGCGCCGGTGCTTCGGGCGGGGCTTGAGCAAGCGGACGAACTGCACGCGGCCCTGCTCGCGCGCAATACGGAGTTGGCCGCGGCGGGCTATGAGGCGCAGGTGGCTGTGGGGGCGCAGTCGAGCCTGCTGTTTTTGATTGACGACAAGACGGGCGCGCGGCTGGCGTTGAAGCGGATTGCACCCAATGCCGCCGAGCCGCGGGGGTTGTGGCAGGCGGGCCGGCACAGCTTTTCAACGGCGGACCTGGTGGGGATTCTGGAGAGCGAGCCGGAACGGATTTCGCCCTCGGCGCTGCTGCGTCCTGTTTTTCAGGATTTTCTGCTGTCCACTTCACTGACCATTGGCGGCCCGGCGGAGATTGCCTATTTTGCCCAGTCGGCCGTATTGTTCGAGAAGATTCTGGGCCGGGTTACGCCGGTGCAGCCGCGTTTTTCGGGAACCCTGGTCGAGCCTGCAATCGGCGATCTGCTGCGCAAGCACGAATTGAGCCTGGAGCGGGTGTTCAGCGAGAACCAGGCCTCGCTGGCGCAACTGCTGGGCGCGCGGGCCATGCCGGTCGAGGGCAAGCAGAAGCTGGCGGCGGCGGGGACGGCGCTGGACGCGGAACTGGGGCCGCTGCTCGAATGGATGCGCAAGCTGGACGCGGGCCTGGGCCGCGCAGCGGAAACTTCGGCGAGCAAGATGCTCTACCAGATGAACCGGCTGCGGCGGCTGGCCGCTAACTTCCAGTTGCAGCGCGAAGCTTCACTGGGACGCCACGCGGCGGCGATTTGCCAGGCGCTCTATCCTGGCGGGGTCCTGCAGGAAAGAGTGCATGGGGCGGCTTTTTACTTTGCGCGCTACGGGTTTGAGCTGGCCGAAGAGATCAGCGTGCAGGCAGAGAATGCTTGTCCGGGCCATACCGCCATGTGGCTATAATCCTCGCTGGCGGGGGAGACGTTTCCAATGAGACAACTCATGATCTTGCTGACCGTCGGGCTTCTGTCCGGCCCATTCGCGCATCCACAGAAGGCTCCTTGCGCCACTGCCGGGGCCAACAACGACTTTCTCGGCATTCAGACCATTCGTCTGTGGCCCGGCGACGCTCCCCAGGCCAGGGGAAAAGCCTGCGAGGATACGCCCACTCTCACCATCTTCGAACCGCAGCTTGGCCAGGCGAACGGCTCTGCGGTTGTCGTGCTTCCTGGCGGAGCGTACATCAACCTGGCAGCCAACCTGGAAGGCCGCCAGGTGGCCGACTGGTTCACCTCGAGAGGGTTTCGCGCCTTCATTTTGAGCTACCGGCTTTCCTCGAACGGCTACCTGCTTCCCGTTCCTCTGCTCGACGCGCGGCGCGCCATTCAGACCGTCCGCGCGCGGGCCCTCGACTACCAAATCAATCCCAATCGAATCGTGGTTATCGGGTTCTCCGCCGGCGGGCACTTGGCGGCGCTCTCGGCCACGCAGTTTGTTTCCGGGGCCCCGGACGCCGACGACCCCATCGATCGCGCCTCCAGCCGGCCTGATTATCTGGTGCTCGGCTATCCTTGGATCGGCGCCATATCGAGCGATACATCGCACCTGTCTTACTGCAAGCTTTTCAATGTGATGGATCGCTGCGAAGCTCTCCGGACAGCGTACTCCCCTGATTTGTTCGTAACCAAAGACGCGCCTCCGACCTTCTGGTATCACACCTTCGATGACCAGACGGTTCCCGTGGAACAAGGCCTACGCTTCTATGAGGCGCTGATCAAGGCCGGCGTTCCAGCCGAAGCACACATCTTCGCCAAGGGGCCGCATGGCACAGGCCTAGGCAAAGGGGAAGCCGCCCTGGACCAATGGCCGAGCCTGCTCGAAACCTGGCTCCGCGCGCAAGGGTTGTTGAGCCCGAGTTCGGCGCCGGCCAAGCCATAGGGAATCACTGAACAAGCTCGGGAGCGGGGAAGAACTCTTAAAAATTCACTCTGAAATGAAGAAGCGGGCCATAGGCCTGAGGAGTGGAAGGACTTCCTCAGGCCGTATGGCCCGCTGGACCCTGAACCGGGTCTAGGTGGTATTCTTAGTTTAGGCCTGTTGCCTGCAAAAGCAAGCTCTTTTTTGAAGAAAATGGCGTATTCGTGATTGCAGTCACAGGACCCCGCCGAATCATCTTCAACTACATTGACTTGGGGGTTCGCCCCTGATACAAAAAGGTGTTCCACCCGCGAGATGCCAGGTCTCTAACTGCGAGACTTGAGCGCCGGACAAACCGGTTCCACCATGCAAGAAATCATTCCACAACTCGAGGTCTTATTTGTCGGCGCTGTGCCTACGATGCTGCTGTTCATCGTGCTGGTGCTGTCCTACCAGTTTCTGGTGCAGGGGCCGCTGAGCGAAGCGCTAAAACAGCGGCGGGCGCGGACGATAGGCGCGCTTGAAGACGCTGATAAGGCAATTGAAAAAGCGGAAGCACGCGCTGCCGAATATGCCGCCAAGCTGCGCCAGGCGCGGGCCGAGGTGTACAAAGTGCGGGAGCTGCGGGTAAAGCAGTGGACTAGCGAGCGCGACGCCGCGCTGGACATCGCGCGCAAGGCCGCGGGGCAGAAAGTTGCCGAGGCCAGGTTCGAGCTCGAAGCCGAGGCCGACCGGGCCAGGAAAAACATTGAGGCCTCTGCCGGGGATTTGGCCAGTCAGGTGGTGCGGGCGGTTCTGCCGGCGGCCGCCGGGAGTTCCCGTTGAGAGATTTGAAAGTGCAGTTGCGTTTTTCGGGACGGATTTTTGGTCTTGTGGTTCTGGCCGCTCTGGCCGCGGGATCGACTCTTCAGCCCCTGCGCATGGCTGCTCAGGCTGCGGCTCCCGCGAAGGCTGCTACTGCGTCCTACGATTCCAATCCCGAACCCACGAAATCGGACGAGGAGAAGCAGAACGACGCCTTCCGCCTCAAGGGCCCCATAGTGGTGTGGACGGCGAAGACGCTGCATCTCTCCACCAACACGGCCGCCAATATCTACGAGGGCGTCAATTTCCTCATCATTGTGCTGGCCGTCGGAGTTCCGCTGTTTCGCTGGCTGCCGAAGTTTCTGCGCCAGCGTAAGGAGAAACTGCGCAGCGATATCGAATCGGCCCGCAAGGTTACCGAAGACGCGACGGCGCGCCTGAGCGCAGTGGAGGCCAAGCTGGCCAGGATCGATGAGGAGATCCAGAAGTTCCGCGCCGAGGTCGAGGCCGAGAGCCTTCAGGACGAGGCGCGCATCAAAGCGTCGATCACCGAAGAGAGCACACGGATTGTGCAATCGGCCGAGCAGGAGATTGGCATGGCATCGGCACAAGCACGGCGCGGGCTGCGCAATTTTGCCGCCGACCTGGCCATCGACCAGGCAGCCAAGTCACTGGTTCTGACTGTCGAAACCGACAGGGCACTGATTGCCGAGTTTGTCGGTGACGTGCTCGGCAACCGGGCGGCCGGCGGAGGGAAGAACTGATGCCTGCCTTTGTCGCCCGCTACGCGCAAGCATTTCTCGACGTGGTTACGGCCGCCCAACTGGACATGGCCGCCATCGACGGCGGGCTCACCGACTTTCTCGCCACTTGGAACGGGAGCCCGGAACTGCGCGAGTTCTTTGTGAATCCGGCCATTCCCGCGGCGCAGAAGGTTGAGTTTCTAGATAAGTTGAATGAAAAGCTGGGGCTCTGGAAGGAACTGCGCAACCTGCTGGCGGTGCTCATCGACAACGACCGCATCGGCCATGTGGACGAGGTTGCGGCAGCGTATCGGAAGCTCTTGCAGGGGCAGATGGGGATTCGCCAGGCGGAGATTGTAACGGCGCGCGAGCTGAGCGCAGAAGAGCGCACTGCGCTGGTGGCCGAGGTTGGTAAACTGGCCGGCGCCGAGATCGACGCCAGCTTCAAGCTGGATGAGGCGATTCTGGGCGGCACCGTGGTGCGGATTGGTTCCACGGTCTACGACGGATCGGTGCGGGGACGGTTGAACAGGTTGAAGGAAGCGTTGACGGCCGGCTGAAGCCGGCACAGTTGCCAGTTTTCAGAGATCAGAGATCTGAAACCGGCAGCAGTGACGAGTTTCATTTGAAGGAACACTGCAAGCTTGGGATTGTAACCGGAGTGGGGAAGAGAGTTCAGGGGATGAAGATCGGCTGACCGTGCCGCGCGCCGGAAGACTGATCTCTGATCGCTGAAATCTGACCCCTGAGGATAGAAATGGCTCAGATCAAGGCAGACGAGATTACGCAGCTTCTTCGCGAGCAGATCGCGAACTACGACGCGAAGGTCCAGGTGGACGAAGTCGGGACGATCACATCGCTGGGCGACGGCATAGCGCGGTTACATGGCCTGGACAAGGTGATGGCCGGTGAGCTGCTCGCTTTTCCGCACGGCATCGCCGGACTGGCGCTGAGCCTGGAAGAAGACCAGGTGGGCGCTGTGATTCTGGGCGACTACACCGAGCTCAGCGAAGGCAACGAGGTCAAGCGTACCGGCACCATTCTCAGCGTCCCCGTGGGCGAGGGGATGATTGGCCGCGTGGTGAATGCGCTCGGTGCGCCCATCGACGACAAGGGGCCCATTGCATCCACCGAGTCGCTTCCCATTGAGCGCCTCGCGCCCGGCATCATCGACCGGCAGCCTGTGCGCGAGCCCATGGCTACGGGCCTCAAGGCCATCGACGCCATGATTCCCATTGGCCGCGGGCAGCGCGAATTGATCATCGGCGACCGCCAGACGGGCAAGACGGCAGTGTTGCTCGACACCATCATCAACAACGCCAAGAACAACCTGATCTGCATCTACTGCGCCATCGGGCAGAAGCGTTCTTCCATTGCGCAGGTGGTGCAGACGCTGACCGAAGCCGGCGCCATGGGGCATACGGTGATTGTGGCTGCATCGGCATCGGAACCGGCGCCCATGCTCTACATCGCGCCCTATGCGGCAACGGCCATCGGCGAGTTCTTCCGCGACTCGGGCCGACACGCGCTGGTGATGTACGACGATCTTTCCAAACACGCCATGGCTTACCGCGAGATTTCATTGCTGCTGCGGCGTCCGCCGGGCCGCGAAGCGTATCCCGGCGACGTGTTCTATCTGCACTCGCGCCTGCTGGAGCGCTCTTCGAAGATGAGCGACAAGCGCGGCGGCGGCTCGCTGACCGCGCTGCCGGTGATCGAAACGCAGGCCGGCGACGTTTCAGCCTACATTCCGACCAACGTGATTTCGATTACCGACGGGCAGATCTTCTTGGAAACGGATCTGTTCAACTCCGGCGTGCGGCCAGCGGTGAACGTGGGGCTTTCGGTATCGCGCGTGGGCTTCTCGGCAGCCATCAAGGCTGTCAAGCAGGTGGGATCGACGCTGAAGCTCGATCTCGCGCAGTATCGCGAGCTTGCAGCCTTCGCGCAGTTCGGATCGGACCTTGATCCGCTCACCCAGAAGCAGTTGAATCGCGGCCAGCGGCTTACGGAACTCTTGAAGCAGCCGCAGTTCCATCCGCTCACCTGGCAGCAGCAGACGATCATTCTCTTCGCCGGCACGCAGGGGTATCTGGATCAGTTCCAGGTCGCCGATATTCGCGGCTTCGAAGACGGCCTCTACAAGTATTTTGAGTCCGCGCAGACCGCGCTGATGGACGACCTGACCAAGAAGAAACAAATCGACGACGACATCCGCGCCCGCCTGCATGCGGCCATGAAGGAGTACTCGGAGAACTTCAAGGCAGAGCTCGAGGCGGCGGCAAAGGCGTAGCAAGTAGCTCTTAGCCGTTAGCTTTTAGCTGTTAGCTAAAGGCGATGGCAACAGGCTGAACAGGAATTTGTGAACGTGACACGAGCTAACAGCTAAAAGCTAACGGCTAAAAGCTAACGGCAGGAACCGATGGCAAATGTCTTAGATTTACGGCGGCGCATCAGAAGCGTGAAAAACACGCGGCAGATCACCAAGGCCATGAAGATGGTCTCGGCGGCCAAGCTGCGGCGCGCGCAGGAACGTGCTCTCTCGGCGCGGCCTTATGCGCGCATGATCTCGAGCGTGCTCGAATCGCTGATGCGGCGCGTGGATATCATCGATCCCGAGACCGGCAACCTGCGCCATCCTCTTTTTGCGGTGCGGCAAGAGAAGCGCGTTCTGCTGGTCATCGTCAGCGGCGACAAGGGATTTGCCGGTGCCTTCAACGCGAATATTCTCAAGACGGCTTATCAGTTCATCGAGGGCAACCAAAAAGATCCGAATCAGGCTCGCGAGATCGACATTGAGGCCATAGGCCGCAAGGGGCGCGACCTGATGCGGCGGCGCTATCCAGCTGCCGTTTACAACGAGCAGACGGATGACCACGGCAACAAGCGGCAAGTGCGTGAACAGCGCAAAGGCGCAGTCGAGGTGACGGGCGACCATCCTGGCATGTTGCTCAAGCTCGAAACCATCCGCGTCTACGACTTGGCGCAAAGCATCATTGCCCGCTACGTGCACGAAGAGATCGATGCGGCCTACATTGTCTACAACGAATTCAAATCCGTGATCCAGCAACGTCTCGTGGTGGAGAAACTTCTGCCGCTCCAGAAGATTGGCGCGCCTGAACTTGCCGGGGCCATTGAGCCCACTGAGGAAGAACGCGAGCGGGCCGGGGCGGCTGCGCTCAGCGCGGGCATTGAGCTTGAGCCGGCAGACACCAAAGAGGCCGATGAGGAAGCGAAGAGATTCGGCACCGCCGAGGTTGACTACATCTACGAGCAGCCGGCCGAGGAACTGTTCAACGGACTGCTGCCGCAGTACATTTTTTCATTGCTTTATCACGCCATGACGGAATCGATTGCCGCGGAACATGCGGCGCGCATGACGGCCATGGATGCGGCATCGAACAACGCCTCGGACATGATCGACTCGCTCACGCTGACCATGAATCGCGCGCGCCAGGCGGCCATCACCAAGGAGATCATCGAGATTGTTTCCGGCGCCGCGGCGCTTTAGAAGAGGCAAGCTGTCAGCTATCAGCTTTCAGCCATCAGTTTTTTGAGGAAGACAAGGGCGGCGAAGCCTGTATCGAGCATCGCGGCACAAAATAGCTGAGAGCTGAAAGCTGAGGGCTAGAAGCTCCCGCATCAAGAAGGCAGAAAAATGGCAGAAAATATCGGCAAGGTAATTCAGGTTTCCGGTCCGGCGGTCGACGTGCAGTTTGAAGAGGCGACCATGCCCGCGATCTATCAGGCGCTGCGCGTGGTCAGCGACGGCTTCACCGTTCCCACGCCCATCAACGTCATTCTCGAAGTCGAGCAGCACCTGGGCGAAGGCCGCGTGCGCACGGTGGCCATGGAAGCCACCGACGGCATGGTCCGCGGCATGAAGGTTATCGATCTCGGCGGGCCGATTCGCGTGCCGGTGGGCAAAGAGACGCTGGGCCGCATCATCAACGTGATCGGCGAGCCGGTGGACGAGCTTGGCCCCATCGGCGAGCAGTCGCGCATGCCCATTCACCGACCTGCGCCTCTCTTCGACGAGCAGACCACCCACGAAGAGATGTTCGAGACCGGCATCAAGGTCATCGATCTGATTCAGCCGTTCTTGAAGGGCGGCAAGATCGGCCTGTTTGGCGGCGCGGGCGTGGGCAAGACCGTCGTCATCATGGAACTCATCAACAACGTGGCCAAGAATCATGGCGGCTACTCGGTGTTTGCCGGCGTTGGAGAGCGGACGCGCGAGGGCAACGACCTGTGGCTCGAAATGACAGAGTCCGGCGTGATCAAGCCGGGCGACTTCGCCAACTCCAAATGCGCATTGGTCTACGGGCAGATGACGGAGCCGCCAGGAGCGCGTCTGCGCGTGGCGCTCACCGGGCTTACTGTCGCTGAGTATTTCCGCGACGTCGAAGGCTCGGATACGCTGCTGTTCATCGACAACATCTTCCGCTTCACGCAAGCAGGGTCTGAGGTTTCCACTTTGCTGGGCCGCATGCCTTCAGCCGTGGGTTATCAGCCTAACCTCGCAACGGAAATGGGCGAGTTGCAGGAGCGAATTACGTCGACCAGCAAAGGCTCGGTGACGTCAGTGCAGGCAGTCTACGTGCCTGCCGACGACTTGACCGACCCCGCGCCGGCAACGACCTTCGCTCACCTGGACGCGACCACCGTGCTGAGCCGACCGCTATCGGAGTTGGGCATTTATCCCGCCGTCGATCCGCTCGCTTCCACGTCACGCATTTTGTCTGCGCGCATTGTGGGCCAGGATCACTACGACGTGGCGCAGGGCGTGAAGAAGATTTTGCAGCGCTACAAGGACCTGCAAGACATCATCGCGATTCTGGGAATCGACGAACTGTCGGAGGACGACAAACTCACCGTGGCGCGCGCCCGCAAGGTGCAAAAGTTTCTCTCGCAGCCCTTCCACGTGGCCGAACAGTTTACGGGCATCCCGGGCGCGTATGTGAAGGTGGCCGACACGGTGCGCAGTTTCAAGGAAATCATCGCCGGCAAGTACGACGACATTCCCGAGCAGGCCTTCTACATGAAGGGCGCGATCGAAGAAGTGCTGGAGACAGCGGAGAAGTTGAAGGCGACGGCGTAAAAGCAGGAACTAGGGACTAAGGAACTAGGGACTAAGGGACTAGGGACTAAAACGCGATTGTAATGGATCGGAAGTTTGCTCCTAGTCCCTCAGTCCCTGGTCCCTAGTCCCTGGCGGCTGAAAGGAGCCCATGGCGGACGAGACAAATCAACTGCGGATTCGGCTGGTGACGCCGGAGCGGGTCCTCTTCGAGGCCGACGCTGCCGCGGTCGAGCTGCCAGCGAAGAATGGCTACATGGAAGTGCTCTTCGGTCACGCGCCCCTGATGGCCGAACTCGGCGCAGGGGATGTGATCGTGCACGGCGGCCAGGGCGAAGCAGGTGCAGCGCAAGCCGATTCGCGCTACAACGTGAGCTGGGGCTTTGTTGAAGTGCTGCCCGACCGCGTAACCATCCTTGCGTCCGACGCGCTGAAACCGGAAGAAATCGATGTGCCGCGAGCGAAGCAGCAACTTGAGCGCGGTCAAAAGATGTGGAACGAAGCCGGCGACCGCGAAGAGGCCTACACAGAAGCCTTGCATGTGATTGCCGAGGCCGAGGCCAAGCTGGCAACGGCGGCGGAGAAGCACTGACGGTTCACCGCTGATCGATGTCTTGAGCGAATGTGCCGTGCTTGAAGAGAAGGGCTTTTTCGCAGCGCAGAAGCGGAAAGTCGATGAAGCATAGAAGAGACGACCTGCCCTGGCTGGTGATCAGGTGCCAAGGCAGGGCGCTTTTCTTTGCGAACAGACTTGAAGTTGAATCTCCCTCCTTGTGGCGTGGCATTTTCGGCGAAAACAGAGAAACTGTGTCCTGTCGAGGTTCATTGAAGATCGCCGCTCGCTGATGGTCGCGTCGACTTGAATGCTACGGTTTCTGGATACATCGACTCTGGTTTTGCCATAAGGGCAGACAGAGTTTACCTGCCGTCCGACTTGTTGTTTCCGGTCTGTTGGTTTTGATTTCCCGGCCCGCTGAAGGTCGCCGAATCCTGGGTTGTAGTGCGTTTCTTGTCCTGGGTCGTTGCGGCATTCCCCAGGTTACCTTGGGTGGAGGTTTCGGCTGCAGCGCTCTGATCCGCAGCAACGTTTCCGGTACCGGTGTTTCTAGGTTCCATGGATAGGGTCCTCCTGGGCCCGTTAAGCATGACGAAGTGTGTCACGGGTCCACGACGGGCAACACGAGAATGTGTGTTATATTGCACGCTCCTGACCAGATCAGGAATGGACCGGCTACTTCTTCCCAAATCTAAGTTGAATAAGAAACGGATCGGTCTGAATTGCTTGACAACAACTTTATTGCTTCAGTATCCAG